>CAIYTJ010000529.1 GCA_903929065.1 uncultured Bacteroidales bacterium
CCCTTTGTAAGAATACCACTCATATCGCCTAAAGAATATAATAATTCTTTTACTGGCTTAAATAAATTATCTAATATACCACCAAAGTATTGTGCATTAGGAACTGAACCTACATTATGTAATACTTCAAGTGCTGCATCGTGTGTTTTAGGATTGTTTAAGTATTTTTTAAAAGCATCTGTTTTTTCAATATCTTCTTTACCGTAACCACCCTGAAACTTACCTAAAACATCAAATAAACCTTCGGCTTCTGTATCTTTTGTTTGTCCTAATTTAGCCGACAATTCAACACCAATTTCGTTTGCTATTCTACTTTTATTTAGTGATGGATATTTAGCATAAATAATATCATCATCTTTAATAGTCGCTGATACCTCTTTACTTTTATCCAACAAAGCCTTGTCTTTATTAACAGTACCAACTGAAAATAATTCGTCTGCTAAATCTTTTTTAGCATCATTGTTTAAAAATTCATATTTAGCGACATCCATTGAATTTAATACTTCAAGATTGCCCGATATATCATGTACAATAGGTGTAGTACCAAAATAAGAAATACCATTACTTACTACATCTGTAATGTTTTGAAGATTTTTTTGATAACCTTTCGGGTCTAATAATTTAAAAGCATTATTGGTTATTTCATCATCCGTTAAATTCTTTTTATTGCCATCCACTAAATTCAATTTAGCAACGTGCTTTTGTAGTAATGGTAAATATTTTGCTGATTCAAAAAACTTTTGTGTTTCTGCTATCGGTTGTGCAACTTCTTTTTGAACTATTTTACCGTCTTTTGTATCTGATAATATCGGTTGCTGATAACCTTCCGACCTTGCCTGTATATCTCTTTTACCTTGCTCAATATTTACTGCAAACTTTTTATCTTGTTCTACTAAGTTATTGTAAAATTCAGCACTCTTATCAACGTTACCCAACACCTCGTTTGAATTGACATTTAATTCAAATCTACTATTCCAATCAGATACAACTTTATTAATAGCTGCTGATTTTTTTTGTATATTATCAACACCAACTACCGCTTTTTGTTCGGGTGTTAAAGGAACTGCCTTAAATGGTTTTGAATATGGTACTACGGTAACAGTATCATCTTTAGGAACTGGCGTAGATATTCCTTTATTTGGGTCAAAACCAAATCCATTGTTATCTTTTTGTGATTGTGATTCTGATTGTGTAGGGGAAGATGGATTGCCACCATTTTGAGAACCATCCGAAGTTGAACCAATCTTTTTTTTTTCATCAAAAGACACGCCTAACATTCTATCATCCGTTTTGGGTGTAGTTTTATTTTCTTTTTTTTGTGGTGTTTGTTTGCTCGGTTTTTTATCATCGAATGTAACACCTAAAAGTCTATCGTTTGGGTCTATCGGCATGACTGTTTTTTAATCTGAAACTGATTTATCTGTTATTTTTTCGTAACTTGTTGTTGAACTTGATTCGTCTTGTGGTTGTTCGTCTGTTGGTGGTTCATCCACATTCCAAATATCTGCTTCACCCTTCTTTGTTACTTGGTCTGATAATTGCATTTGTCCTGATTGGAATAAACCTCTATCAACACTACCATTTGCACCACGTAATTTATAATCTATTGTTCCACTTTCAACATTGTATTTTACGAAATCATCAAAACTATTAAATGGTTGTACTTGTGCCTGTTTTTCGGGTGGCAAATTATTGTACGTTTGTTTCCATTTAGCATAATTCTGTACAAGTGTTGCATTATCTATTATTCTACCCGACTTCTGTGTATATTCAACATCATAGTAACCACCGTCATAACGAACAGGTTTTACATTTGGTTTTAATTTACCTTTAGCATCATAATCAGAATCTTTATAAACGGGTTTTGAATCAAGTGGAATTAACAACCCAACTTCTTTACCATGTGGCACTAAAATGGGTACTGAATTTCTTGCATCTATCCTATTTACAAATCCAACTTCTTTTGATAACGGTTGTTGTCCTAAGAAATTCCTTGTATATAAATCATCAACAAACTTTTCTTTTTCTATCTTACTTGTACGTGCCTGTATTTGAGAATGTAAATTTGCTGCATACGCCCTTGCCTTAGTTGCTGCTGCCCCACCTAACATTCTATTCCTAAATGCCTCTGAATCTATTTTTTCTTTTTGTAATAATAATTGTTCCTCATCTTTTGCAAGGCTATAAGAATGTTTTACAAAGTCTTTTTCGTTTGCCAAAGTTGCCAATGCTGTAAAGTCATCTGCTGTTGTTTTGATAACGTATTTTGCATTTGGATTGTTTACATCTTGTGGATTGTTTGGGTCTAATAATTGACCTGTTTTAAAATCCACTAAATCAAACTTACCATCTGTTTGTGCTGCCCCTGCATCTATTTGTTGTTGGGTAAATACTTTTTTACCTGTTCGTGGGTCTGTCTGTGGAATAAAGCCACGTTCTTTATTATATTGGTCTGCTTTGTCAATAATATTATGTACAAAGTTTTTATTTCGTGTCGGGTCTGTTTTGTTACCAACTTCGTCTAATAGTAACCGTTGTTGTTCGTGTCCATCACCACTTTCTTCAAGCCAATCCCTTGCAGTATTTTTTCTCACCTGTCCAAAATCATAAACATCTGTTGAAACATGATATGGTAAACCACCACTAAAAACCATAGTACTTGAACTACCTGTGCCTTGTTGTGATGCACCACCCGAAGGTGTACCCGATATTATTGGTTCAGCACCTTTACCTTTCACTTGCCCTGTCTTTGTCGTTGTAGTAGTTACGGGTTGCTTACCTGATACTTGTTTCGTAGATGTCGATGTACTTGTACTCGTTGGTTGTGAAATACCCCCTGTACTATTCCACGCATCTTTACTTGCCCTTCCATAAGCACCTAAAATATCTAAATCAGTTTGTTGCTGATAAGGGTCAATCATTGACCAAAATGGCTTTGATTCCTGACCTTCTATAAACTTATCGTATGCTTTTTGTTTTTCGGGATTTTTTTCTGCTGCCCTTTCCGCCCTTAATTTTGTTAGCATCAAATCCCTACCCTGTGCCTGTGTTGTTGTATTTTGTAAATCTTTAACTTTTGAAAGGTACTTGCCGTACAATTCTTTATTTCTTATGCCCCCATTTTTGACCATTTCGTCAAAAGTATCATTAACTTCTTTTTGTGCTTTATCATAAGCAGGTCTATCTTTTTCATCTATTGCACCTGATTGTATTTGACCTTGTGCCAATAACCCTAACATTGTATCTCTGTCTGCAACTTTCTGTTTAAATACTTCTAAGTTATTAGCATGGTTTTGTAGCATGATACTTTTTGCTGTATCATTTATTGTATCAAGTCCTGCTGCTGACGTAGTTGGTAAACCTGCACCACCTAATGCTGCATCGCCTTTATATGAAAGTATGTTTGTTCCTGTTTCCATTAAATAGGCTTGTTTAATATGTCAGATAATCCTGTATATAAATATTGGTCGGGATTGTATTCTATGTTTGCAGTCGGTCTTTTTGCACCGCTAAAATTTGGCACAAAATCCTTTGCTGCCATACCACTTTGTATAGGGTTGCCATTTACATCAACCTTTGCTGTCATATCATTTCCACCACCTGTAGTACTATCAACTAATCCCGCTATTTTGTTTGTTCCCGTTGGCTTATTTTTTACATCACCAAAATATTTATCGTACATATTTTCTTCGTGTGTATTTTGGGATTTCTGCATAAATGCCGAACCAACTGTACCAATTCCTTTGGACATGGTTTCAGCCCCTTGTTGCTTCGCTGCTGCTATCGCTTGTAGTTGGTCAAGATAAGGTGCAAATTGATTAACCTGCCATGCTGTTTGACCTTCCTGTGCCGATTCGTTCCTTGCCTTAATAACATTATTTACTTCGTTCACCCTTAAATTATCTTCCATTATGGCAAGGTTCTGCCGACCTGTTTCACCCGACCCATACAAATCACCCACATTATTAACTGAACCACCACCTTTGAGGATGGCATCTAATGAAGATGATAACGCTTTATCCTGTTGTCCTTTATAAGCCCTTTCAGCCCTACTTGACATACCTTTAGCAAGGTCGCTTTCTGTTAAAGCAACGTTTTCTGTTATTTCGGGTTGTTTCTGATAGACAGGTCGTTTATCTGCTAAAGCTGCTGCCTTTTTATTGGCTGCACCTTTTTGTACTGCACCGCCTATCGCTGTTGCTGCCCCTATTCCAATCGCTGCCCATGACATTGATAATCAATTTATTACGTTATTAAATGCTTTTTATCTTCGTGTGTTAATAACCTATTGTCGTGCTTTTCAATTATTCTATTTTCTATTTTCTCTAAATCCTCATTATCGGGATTTGGGTGAAATGTGGTAAAGATACAAGGCTCTGAATCGTCAGGAATTAATAAAACCCTTCGTGTTCCCGCCTTTGTTATTCCATGATAGGGTGCTTCTAAAATAATACTTTCACCATTATTAAATATTGCTGCCTTACCTTGCGAAATAATAAATTGGTGGTCGGTTAAATGAATTTTACTTGTCCACCTTTCACCTGCATACATGGTAAATTCTCTTGAATACATACCATTTGTAAATCGGTGTACAGGTTCTCTGTGTAATAATTCAAATTCACCTTCATCTACCAAATCTAACATTTTCGCTTCAACCAAATCAATGAACTCATTTACTTCTTTTGGCACACTACTTTCGTATAGTTCTACTTCGTTCATTAAAAAAGAATTTTTGCATCTTGCAATGTTGACAATTCTTCTATACTCAAAGGATTAAGGAACATAATTAACTCCGATTCTGCGTTATTAAAAGCCCACTTAACCTGTAATTTTTCCTTCCAATTAATCGTTGTATTAAATCTTTTTGAGTACCAATCAATACCATAAAACATTGCTTCTACTGCATAATCGGGTATTTGAACTATTGTTTTACAATCTATTCCGCTTGTTTGATAATTAACTAAAAGATAATCTGGTAAATGGTTATGATGTCCTTTATCGGGAATATAATAAACCTTAGTACCACAATCACTTACCTTAACAGAACCTTTATGATTGCTGTTTATATCACCTTTTATATTAGCACAATGTTTTCTTTTTTTACTTCCACTACACAAATAATGTCCACAAGTATCAAATAATAAATTTTCATTTTCGGGTGTATCTTTTGGACAACCACAAGGCTTAACATCTAACTTGCATAATGTCCTTTGTGTTTTTTCGGTAACAATAGTAAAGTTACTGAATGGTGGATGATTTTTAAGATAGTCATTATTATAGTCAGCATTAAAATCACCGCCATCACCAACAAAGTCATTATACTTTTTAGTAGGTATTTCATTGTATTCAATTACATCACCATTTTTGCAAAATTCAGTCCATGTTTGTTCGTAATAATCGGTAGCACCAACAGTAAATAAATACTTTGATGTTTTAATCATTGTATTTACATCGTTACATAAACCATCACTACTGCAATTACATACACCGCAACCGCAACTACTAACTTTTGGTTTTGCAATAATATTTACCTTATTATTATAATACAATGGAACAATATTACCACATCTATCATCTACCGATACTGAAAATAATCTTACTAAATCTTTGGGTAATTTTATTGAGTTATAAGGTTCGTCATTTTCTAATGCAACCCACTCACTTTGAACTGCAAAAATACTGGTAGAAAAAATTTTTTTCCATACGTATTTAGCCATGTTCAGATAACCTGCATAGTATTTCTTTTTATCAATACCTCTCTGCAAAAGATATTCATCAACTACTGTATCTATGGTATGAATTTCTGCCATTATTTTCTTTTAACCGTTGGCTTAACTTTATTAATTACACCCATTAAATTGGATGCTGATTTTTTTACGTCTGCCATAAGCCTTCTATCTTTTTGAATTTCGGCTGCACGTTGTAGTGTACTCATTGCACTTTCTACCTGCCACCGTCTTTCATCGGCTGATGGTTTTGATTGTAATTTTGGTGTTGACATAACCTTATGGTTTTAATGTTTGTTTATCAATTTCAGATTCCAATATCTTGTTGTTATTCTGATTCAAACTTTCTTTGAATACTTTTTTATCTGTTAATTTAATCATTTTACCAACAGTTAATTCTATTGCCTGATTAATTATACCATCGGGTATTAATGCTAAATCATACATTGCAGGAACGTAAAATACTCTTACTTTTTTAATATTGCAAGTACCCTTATTTATAAAATTCAATTTATCCATTGTTAGATAAAACCAAATTTTATTCATTGGTGGTAAATAATTCAAATGCCAAATACTACTTACTGTATTACGTTCTACCTGTACCATTGGTGAAGGTTCAATAATAAAAACATCTTGAATACCTACCGTACTTTGGTCGTAAATAAATGACATTATTGGTTGTGATAACTTTGCTGATAATATACCACTTTCATCTTTCACATCTAATATTTGCTCACTCAACACACTATTGTCAAACGTTACTACTTCCTGCCTACCATCTTGTCTTAATGTTTTGTATTGTAATTCGTAATATTTTTGGTAAATGTCTGCAACCGTATGTCCTGTATGTGTAATAAAATCCTCTATATCAAAAAATTCTATGTCCGTTTTATAGGTAGCATAGAATAAATCCATAGCATCTTGGGCAACATATTTAAGCTGTCTTGGCATTACCTGTAACGTTTTTGTTGTTGCTGATTCTGTTTCTGTGCTGCTGCTATACGTAGTTGCAAATCCTGTATGGTACGCAAATCTTGGGTACTTCTATTAATTATAGCATTTCTGTTCACAACAGGTCTTTGCTGTTGCGTATTGTTATTTCTCTGCCCACAAGGAACACACATTTATTAAAATTTTCTGTTAAGATAAGTATTAACCCCTGACAAAACTACAACAAATATAAACCAAAACAATAAAAATGCAAAATATTTATGGTTTGTCCAATAAAATAGTGTATGGCAATAGTTCACCGATAACCAAATAAAGCTACCGAAAACACTTGCCATACAAGTCGTACATTGAGATACGGGGTTTCTCACCCATTCGGGAAAACGGTAAATATTTTCTTCAATATAAAAATAATAAAAACCTTCTGATTCGGAAATTAATACTTGCAAAATAGCGGATGTTTTTGTTTTATCATCATCACTTAACCCATCTTTCAATCCTGATTCAGTAAGATATAAATATTCTCTGTGTGAAGAAACGTCTAATTTTTCTGCAATCTTTGGTAGTGTAGTTCTTAGTAATTCGTATTTTTGTAACAATGCTTCACCGTCATAAAAAACCAATTTAGTACCAACTACCGCTTCCCAAAAATAACTCCAATACTTTAAAATAAAACCATCAGTTGTTGTACTGTTATCGGGATTAATAATTATGTAGTGCCTTGATAAATTATGAAAATGGACAATAAAAATGCCACTAATAAATAGTAGCATTATAAATATTTCTAAAAAGTGTACCATAGACTATCTCATTTGTGGTAATTGAATTTGCTCATTCTTTTGAATAACCAACGCACCTGATGTTAATAA
>CAIYTJ010000530.1 GCA_903929065.1 uncultured Bacteroidales bacterium
GATCTAAATCTGTATGATATTTGTGCTGAAAATGCCATTAAGCCAAGTTCAGGGAAATACCGCTACTACCGATACCTGATTAATAAAACCACAAACGAATTTATCGATTTGGATAAGGTTCCGTTAAGTAGCATTTATGAAAATGAAGAATATCGACTGCACCCCTTACCTTTATTAACCTGCGAAGGAAATAAAAGGGGAGGAGGAGACTTTTATGGAGAAGACCCAACCAATTTGGTTGGCAGTTGGGCCAGATGTGTAATTGAACCAACAAAAAGAAAACCAACTTCAGAATTTTCAGAAATAATTTTCGATTTGAAAGTTTGATACCAAAAAATCCAATCAAGGAAATGTTCACTTTGGTGAATAGTGAATGTTTCCCTGATTATCAACTACATAGATAAAAGGAAAGTCCCTAATCCAATAAAAACATTCACTTTTTACAAAAACGAATAGAACTGAACATTAAAAACGAGCTATATGTCCAAGAAATTTTCAACAACTACATCCGATTATTTGGTGTGGGATGAGATGCTAAATTTAGTCCGGAAACTGTCAAATGATGAAAAATACAAAATGAGTCTGTTTATCGCAATCGGTTCCTTTTGGGGATTACGAGTCTCTGATATTTTATCCCTGCGCTGGGAACAAATTCTAAATCAGAATGAATTTTCTATTATTGAAAAGAAAACCGGTAAAACAAGGGTAATACGAATCAACACGCAGCTTCAGAAACACATTGCAGAATGTTATGAGAAAATCAAACCCCTTGGCATTAAATCGCATGTTTTTATTAGCCAAAAGGGAGGAGTATTCACTATCCAGCGGATGAATGTATTACTAAAAGAAATCAAAGTTCAATACAAGCTGAACATTAAAAACTTCTCCTGCCATAGCCTACGTAAAACATTTGGCAGACAAGTATTTAAAATGAGTGGTGAAAACTCTGAAATGGCACTGATAAAACTTATGGAAATTTTCAATCATTCCAATATGTCCATCACCAAACGATACTTGGGACTAAAAGAAGAAGAAATTAAAGAAGCATACGACCTTTTGACCTTTTAAAAAATAAATAAAATATGGACGCTTTAGAATTTATTGGCAAGTATGGGAATTACATTGACGAAATCGCTTTGGTAGTAAAACCCGAATACCAAGCTGTTATTGACAAAATGAGGGAAATTGACCCTCACGACCTTATTACGCCTGAATCGTGGTTTGTTTCTGAGCGCTCTGCACGTGGTTATGTTTGGTCAATGTTTATAAGAAGAGTAAAACTATCAACTAAAGCAGAATGAAAATCAGACAGCTAAATTGTATAGAATTTATAAGTGAAGACTTAGGAAATAAGACAACAATCGAAATCTATGATGAAAAGTATTTAATCAGATTCCGCTGGTCAATTACTCCGAATCGAAATAAAATCAACGTTGATGTGTTATTGAAGGATGGCGATTGGAGAAATCTTATAGTGCAAGTAGAAGTTAGAGAAGAAAGTACAGGGTTTAATTTTCTGAATGAATTTGATACAACATTAGAAGTGCCGACTGATAAAATGCAAAAATTAATGGTTAAGATTCATGAAGAAATCGAATTACTAAAAACTAAGAGGTGGTTGTAATTAATCACCTCTTTTTTTGATCCTCCGGTCGTTAACTCATAGGTGGCATTTTAAGGTTTTAGAATCATCTTTCTGAATTTCATATATTTATTGGCTATAAATGCTTCGATCATCATATACAAAACTCACAGACGGCAATTTAACGCACAAGAAGCGTGTTATATTTGCAAATATGCCACCAACAGGCCTTCCCCCATCAGTCCCCCCGACTTTTCTGCTGTATCCCCCCTTAATATATGAAAATACCGATATGCATACCACCCCTCAATCTCGTGAGTGAAATTTTTTCGGATTTTTTCTCAAAAAAGACTTTTATCCCAAAATCCAAAAAAAAAATTCCGGTGAAAAATTACATTAAAAGCACATTTATCTAATTAGAAAACATTTAAATGTGGTGTTCTGGATGTCTGCTGCATTATTAATAAATTGAAA
>CAIYTJ010000531.1 GCA_903929065.1 uncultured Bacteroidales bacterium
GTATAACCCGGCACATGTGGCGATTTTGCCCAATATTGAGTTCCAAGGCACCACGAATCTTCATTGCTGTCACCACCGGCACTTTCCGGTTGACCGTAATCTTCCGAATCGCAAAAGAAAATATCCACACCAATTGTTGGCTGGTTTTTCTGCATTAGTCTGACCATTTCAAGCAATACTCCTACTCCACTTGCTCCATCATTGGCTGCCATAACCGGTTTTTTACGATTTTTCACCAACGGATCATGATCAGCCCACGGACGTGAATCCCAATGCGAAAACAGTAAAATTCGTGCCTCTGCTTTTGGATTAATAGAACCAATAATATTTACTGATTTCAAAGCTGTGCCATCAAACGCAATTAAATTGGCTTTTTGTTCGACAACTTCCGCCCCAAATCGTTTCAATTCACCTGACAAATAAACTGCACATGCGTCGTGCGCTTTTGTGTTTGGAACGCGTGCTCCAAACTCCACTTGCTTTTTGGTAAATTCATAAGCTGAATCAGGATTGAAAGTCGGAACTGTTATAGTTTTTTCCTGAGTCTGGGCAGCCTTTGGAGTATGCGAACAACCCATAAGCTGTAATACCGGAAAAAGAAGAAAGATTATTTTTTTCATTTTGAGCTAATTTAAGCACAAAGATAAAGAAAATAACACGAAAATTTACATTAACTTAAACCAGACAATGTGATTAACCGCTTTAGAATTCGAAATATGAGATTTTATATTGTTTAAATTCAATTATTCTATGATTTGTCTAAAAATAATTGATTATTATCGGAGATTTCTTTCAATTTTATTTTAGTTTTGTACATTACTTTGAACTTGTAAATTTTGGAATCAAAAACAGACTTGAAATTTGTTAAACTTATAAAAATAACACATTTTATCCGACTACATACACAATAAATATAAACCGCTTATTTACTGATTTTTAAGCACCCGTTTTTTTGCTTATTTATGACTAAAAACACTCATTAACACCAAAAACAGGTTGTAAAACATGTTTTTAAACTTGTACACTTCCAATTTAAGCAGTTTATTTGCATCGTTAACTAAACAACACAATCTTTTTTATACCTTAAAAAACTAATACCTATTACGACGTGGGACCTTGTGAAAAGTCCCACGTTTTTTTTGTATCAATTCGAAAGAATTTACGCACATTTTTATAAAATATGTGCAAAAACGGTTGGTATTTCAATAAAAACTGCTATTTTTGCGGGTCTTTTTCAATTGGCTATTAATTTGAGTAAAAAATAGAAATTAACCCGCTGAAACAGATAAAAAAAGTGAAAATTATAAGTCTACTATATTAATCTAATTATCAGAAAATGAGTTTTAAAATTGTTGTTCTTGCTAAGCAAGTACCCGACACACGCAACGTGGGAAAAGATGCAATGAAAGCTGATGGAACTGTAAACCGTGCCGCTTTGGCTGCCATTTACAACCCGGAAGACTTGAATGCATTGGAACAAGCTCTTCGCTTGAAAAGTAAAATTGAAGGCGCAACGGTTCAAATCCTGACTATGGGTCCTGCACGTGCAGCCGAAATTATTCGCGAAAGTATGTATCGCGGTGCAGATGGTGGTTATTTATTAAGCGGTCGTGAATTTGCCGGATCAGATACATTGGCAACTTCGTATGCACTTGCCTGTGCTATTCGCAAAATGGGAAAAGTTGATTTGATCGTTTGCGGTCGTCAGGCTATTGACGGTGACACAGCTCAGGTTGGCCCTCAAGTTGCTGAAAAACTTGGTTTGCCTCAAATTACGTATGCAGAAGAAATATTAGATTTATCTGACAATAAAATAACTGTAAAACGTCGTTTGGAACGTGGTGTTGAAGTAGTAAAAGGTTCACTGCCTATGGTAATAACTGTAAATGGTTCAGCTCCTGAATGCCGTCCGCGTCATGCAAAACTCACCATGAAATATAAACGTGCCGCCACAGCCACCGAAAAACAGGAAGCCGGCAATGATTATACCGATTTTTATGATGCTCATCCATATTTAAACATCACTGAATGGGGTGTAAGCGATATTGAACATGATATTCAATGGCTTGGATTGACCGGTTCACCAACCAAAGTGAAACAAATCGAAAATGTTGTTTTTACCGCTAAGGAAAGCAAACGATTGACCGGTTCCGATTTTGAAATCGAAAGTTTAATGAAAGAATTAATTGCAAACCATACAATCGGATAATTTACCATGAACAATATATTTGTATATCTCGAGATAGAAGATGGAATTGTAGGCGATGTGAGCCTGGAATTACTTACCAAAGGCCGTAGTCTGGCCAAACAACTGAATTGCAAATTAGAAGCTGTGGCTGCCGGTTACCAATTAGATGGAATCGCTGCTCAGGTTTTCCCTTATGGTGTTGATGTCCTACACCTTGCCGACGACAAACGGATGGCGCCTTACACTTCGCTGCCACACACTTCGTTGCTGGTAAATCTTTTTAAAGAAGAAAAACCACAAATCGCTTTGATGGGGGCTACTTCTATCGGCCGTGATTTAGGTCCTCGTGTTTCCTCAGCCTTGTTCAGCGGATTAACAGCCGACTGTACTTCGCTTGAAATCGGAACTTATGAAGATAAAAAAGCCGGCAAAGTATACGAAAACCTGCTTTATCAGATTCGTCCTGCATTTGGTGGAAATATCGTTGCGACTATCGTGAATCCTGATTGCCGTCCACAAATGGCAACCGTTCGCGAAGGTGTAATGAAAAAAGAAATTAAAGACGCCAAATTTGTTGGTAAAACCCACAAACTGGAAGTTTCAAAATATGTATCCGATACTGATTTTGTAGTGGAAGTAATCGAACGCCACATGGAAAAATCGAAACTGAACATAAAAGGTTCACCGATTATTGTTTCAGGTGGTTATGGAGTTGGAAGTGCTGACAACTTCAAATTATTGCACGAATTGGCTGCCACGCTTGGCGGTGAAGTTGGTGCTTCACGCGCTGCAGTTGATGCCGGGTTTGCAGAACACGAACGTCAAATCGGACAAACAGGAACAACCGTTCGTCCAAAATTATATATCGCCTGCGGTATTTCAGGACAAATCCAACACATTGCCGGAATGCAGGAAAGTGCTATGATTATTGCTATCAACAGCGATCCTAAAGCTCCAATCAACCAAATTGCTGATTATGTGATTACCGGTACAGTTGAAGATATTCTTCCAAAAATGATTAAGTATTACAAAAAGAACTCGAAATAACATGAACTTTTTTAACGACAATCCTGCCATAAAATTTCAGCTTTCGCATCCGTTGATGAAGAAAATTGTTACTCTCAAGGAGCGTAACTTTGCTGATAAAGACAATTATGATTATGCATCTCGCGATTTCGAAGATGCTATTGACAACTACGAAAAAGTACTTGAAATTATCGGGGGAATAGCCGGTGATATTATTGCGCCAAATGCTGAAAGCGTTGACCACGATGGACCACTGGTTGAAAACAGCCGTGTAATCTATGCCCGCGGAACTCAGGAAAACCACGAAGCATTGACTCAGGCCGGTGTTTATGGTATTACCTTGCCACGTCAATACGGAGGTTTGAACTTTCCAATGGTAGCTTATGTGATGTCAGGCGAAATGGTTTCACGTGCCGATGCCGGTTTTGCAAACATTTGGGGACTTCAGGATTGCGCCGAAACTATTTCGGAATTTGCATCTGAAGAAATCAAAGCTGAATTTCTTCCTCGTGTAACTCAGGGTGAAACTTGTTCGATGGACTTAACCGAGCCGGATGCCGGTTCTGACTTGCAAGCTGTTCAGTTGAAAGCAACTTTCAACGAAGCTGACGGAATGTGGTATCTAAACGGTGTAAAACGTTTCATTACCAATGGTGACGCTCAGATTAAACTCGTTTTGGCTCGTTCGGAAGAAGGAACTTCTGACGGTCGTGGTTTGTCTTATTTCGTTGCTGACAACAAACACGACAACACCGTTTTAGTTCGTCGTATTGAAAATAAATTAGGAATCAAAGGTTCTCCAACCTGCGAATTGGTTTTCAATAACACACCTGCCAAACTGGTTGGAACACGCCGCATGGGTTTGATTAAATATGTAATGTCATTGATGAACGGAGCACGTTTAGGAATTGGTGCTCAATCAGTTGGACTATCGGCTGCTGCTTACAACGAAGCATTGAATTATGCCCGCGATCGCCGTCAGTTTGGCAAAGCCATTATTGAATTCCCGGCTGTTTTCGAATTAGTTTCGGTAATCAAAGCCAAATTGGATGCGTCTCGTTCTTTACTTTATGAAACAACCCGTTTTGTGGATGTTTATAAAATTTACGAAGCTATTGAAGGTGAACGCAAATTAGATCCTGAAGAAAAAGCAGAATACAAAGAATACCTGAAACTGGCTGATGCATTAACGCCGATGTTGAAAATGTTCTCCAGCGAATATGCCAACCAAAATGCTTATGATTCCATTCAGGTTCATGGCGGTTCTGGTTTCATGAAAGATTATGCCTGCGAACGTCATTTCCGTGACGCACGTATCATGACCATTTACGAAGGAACTTCACAATTGCAGGTTGTAGCGGCTATCCGCCACGTAACCACCGGTAATTACCTGAAAATGATTCGTGATTATGATGCTCAACCAATTAATCCTGAATTCACTTCGCTTCGCAAACGCTTGCAGATTATGACTAATCTGTACGAAAATGCTGTTTCCCGCGTAAATGAAATCAAAAATCAGGAATATTTGGACTTCCAGGCTCGCCGTTTGGTTGAAATGGCAGGTCACATTATCATGAGCTATTTATTAATCATCGACGCTTCACGCGACACAGAAGATCAATTCCGCAAATCAGCCGAAGTTTATCTGAACTATGGTGAAGTGGAAGTTCGTCGTCACGCAGCATTTATCAAGAAATTTGAAGTTGCCAACGTTGATATTTATAAAGTTCAATAATAGCTGAAACTAAAATAACAAATCAGGCACATGAAATAAACTTCAAAGTGCAAGGTTTTAAACTTAAATTAACTGGGAATGAGTTCGGTATTTTACCGGACTCATTCTGTTTTAAACAATCATTTTTATGCGAATTAAATGCGAAAAACATACAATAAAATGCTTATAATCAGAATTAAAAGTTCAAACCAACGCACATAGTTTTAACTTTAATATGTGGGGTAAAGATGAAAAATCACAAGCAAAATCATAAAAAGCATCATGTAAATATTGATGCTGATAAATGATTTTCTGAAATTTAACTGGGTTTCATTACCGAAGGAAAGTTTAGCAAAAAAGGTTATGAATAAAATATTTA
>CAIYTJ010000532.1 GCA_903929065.1 uncultured Bacteroidales bacterium
GCAAGAGCTTCCGAAACAAATTTAATGAGTGAGATTAACCGGATGGAACAATGGGGTGAAAAAGTTCCAAAAGACCTGAAAGACAAACTCGTGAAAGCAACTAAGAAACTGGCTGATTTAGAGAAAGAACAAGAAAAAATCCTTTCTAATGCCATTTATAAAGATGCTTTTGAATGGCGGTTTGAATTTCCGGAAGTACTAAACGATGAAGGTGATTATGTGGGGTTTGATGTAGTGATTGGAAATCCGCCATATGGAGTAAAATTTACAGAAATAGAAAAATCTTATTATAAAGATTCATTTTCAGAAATTCATGTTAGAACACCTGAGTCATTCAATTATTTTTGGGGATTAACTTCAAGAATTTCAAACATGAATGGTCTATGTAACTTTATCACACCTTCAAGTTTCCTTTCTCAAATTGAGTTTGAAAAAACCAGAAAATTAATTCTGGATAATTATAATCTTTACAGTGTGATAAATTTAGGTGATGAAGTTTTCGATGATGTTGCAGCACCTACTTGTATTATTGGATTTAGAAAATCGAAAACTTCTGAGATGTTATTATATTCGGATATAAGTGGAATTGAACGCTCTGCATTGTCTTCGTCATTAGGTATCACTTCTAAATTTATAGAAGCTGATTCATTTGAATCAAACGATTCATATTCTTTTGTTTTTAAGCCCTATAAATCTATTCTTGAGAAGTGTTATAAATTTTCAACACTTAAAGAAGTCGCTGAAGAAGTCGCAACTGGTGTCAGTTCTGGATTAGACAAAGCCTATGTTTATATTGCAGAAGATGTTGAAACTAATTTATTAGAATATTCATTGCTTAAAAAATTGATAGTTGGAGGAGAGATTAATAGATATTCATTAACTCCAACTTCTAACAAAATGCTAGTTTACATTACTAGCGAACACGATATTTCTGAATATCCTAATATAGAGAATCAGATCATTAAATATAAAGAACCATTAAGTAAAAGGCGTGAAGCAGCAAATGGTCAAATTTCTTGGTATAGCTTAAATTGGCCTCGTCGTCAGAAGTTATTTGAAAATCCAAAAATTCTTATTCGTCAAACAGCTAATAAAATTATGGCTGCTTATGATGAAGATAAATGGTATTGCTTAAAAAGTGGACTAATTGTTCAACTACCCGAAAATTCTGATTTGCACTATTTATACTTGCTTGCTTTGCTTAATTCTAAACTTTTAGATTTTCTGTATCATGACTTAGTCAATGAAGACAATCGAATATTTCCAGAAGTAAAACCAATACAACTATTTAAATTACCTATTTATAAAGCCACTGATGAAGAGCAGTTAAATATAGTTTCAATGGTTCAGAATATTATAGAATTAAAAGCAATAAACTCCGACACGACCAAACTTGAATCCGATATCGATAACTTAGTTTATAAGCTATATGATTTAACCTATGAAGAAGTAAAGGTAATCGATCCGGAATTTGGGTTGAGTATGAGAAAATAGTGGTGGAATAATCATTATATCGGGGATGTGAATATATACGGAACACTAACCAAACGAAATAGCAAAAAACAGAGAAAATGGAATTACAACTTATTCAAAGCAAAATTTATACAATAAGGGGCTATAAAGTTATGATTGACTTTGATTTAGCCGAAATGTATGGCATTGAAACGAGAGTACTAAAGCAAGCCGTAAGGCGCAATATTGACCGTTTCGAAGGCGATGACTTTATGTTTGAACTTACCCCCGATGAAGTACAGGAGTTTTCAAGATCACAATTTGTGACCTTGAACAGAGGTAGAGGATCTAATGTGAAGTATGCACCTTTTGCATTTACCGAATTAGGAGTAGCGATGCTCAGTAGTGTGTTGAACTCTAAAATAGCCATAGAGATAAACAGAGGCATTATGCGAGCTTTTGTTACTGTGCGTCAATTAATGCTTAATCCACCAATTAACAGTGCAGCAGAGCTACAAACAGAAATAAAAGAACTCAAAAAGTACATGGATGAAGTATTAACCGACCAGAACGAGATAAACGAAGATACACGCACCCAACTTGAACTTATCAACCAAACATTGGCAGAAATGCAAACAAACAATAATGCAACGAATAAACCTCGCCGACGGATAGGGTATATTTTAGATAATGAAGAAACAACAAATTAAAAAAAATTGGACAAATACTTTATAATCAAAAATGCTCATGGGAAAAAAATATGATGTTACGTTATCATTTGCGGGAGAAGACAGAGAATATGTCGACAAAGTTGCAAATTTTTTAAAAGAAAATGGCGTTTGAGGAATCAGGAGAAAAAGCAAATACTCAAAATATCCAGTTTCCCCAATTTCCCCACTTTCCGAGTTTATATAGAAATAATTAAACAAACTTTTAAAAAAGATTTCATAAAACACAATTTAATTACAAGCAATAACTACTAAATAAAAAAAAATATTACTTTTACATCATTGAAATCACAAAAAAGTACCAAATGTCAATCTATAAGATAGATGAAAATGTAATAAAGAGCATTGCAAAGGGTGAAGAAAAAGCCTTTGCGTTGCTTTATGATTGTTACTACACCTATCTGAATACAGTTGCATTATATTATATCTTCAACAGAGATGTTGCTAACGAGATAGTGAATGATGTATTCATAAATGTTTGGCATAAACGGAGTACATTAACCTACCCTATTCACTTTTACCTTGTTCAATCTGTAAAAAATGGTTGTTTGAACCATATCCGTTCACAACGTACAAATGAACGAGTATTAAACGAACATAAAAAACAGTTACTAGATTTTCAGGAAGAATACATTTTGTCAAATCCAACTCCTTTACAATATGTAGAGACACAAGAAATTGAAAAGGAAGTGCGAAATGCAATAGCTCAACTACCTGAAAAGTGCAGAATTATTTTTGAACAATACCTGTTCAATGGAAAATTACCCAATGAAATAGCCGAAGAGCTTTTTATTAGTGTCAGTACGGTAAGGGTGCAACTGAAAAACGCAATGGATAAATTAAGGTTATCGCTGAATCATCTTACCTGTATTATGCTCCTTTTATTTCTCAGATAATAAATTTAAGAATAAGCTAAAACTTTTTAATTGATTTTTATATTAATAGCATGACAACCGAAAACAAGAATTTTGAAGATTTACTGATTTGCTATTTTTCGGGAGGGATTTCGGAAGATGATCAACAGCATCTTTCAAATCTTATAAAATCGAACAATGATTATAAAGTCCGGTTTGATGAGA
>CAIYTJ010000533.1 GCA_903929065.1 uncultured Bacteroidales bacterium
ACCATAGGCAAAAAGCAGGGTAATATCAGGAACAAACACACTACTTATATTTTTACCTTTAGTGATACATTTTTCAGCTTGTCGCTTTACATGGCTGTTAAATCTATCCGGTACATCACCATAATAAAAAAATAGTTCATTTTTCTTGTTTTTAAGTGCTTCTAATGGTGGATATGCCGACTAAATTGACCCCTCTCCGCCGAAATGGCTTGACCACCTTCCGCCGAAACATATTGACCACCCTCCCAAAACTATCTTAAGAACTATCATTTCCTGAAGTTTATTAGCTATTACAAATTTATATAAATTTATATTTCTTCAACATTTTCATTGATTTTGTTTTTTTGTCTTTTACGTATTGATTCACCAGTAAGGTCCATACGATGTGCATCATGAACAATACGATCAAGTACTGCATCTGCCACCGTTTGTTCTCCGATTATATCATACCATTGAGCTACCGGCAACTGAGAAGTGATAATTGTAGAACGGTTTCCGTGCCGGTCTTCAACTATTTCCATAAGAATAGATCTACCACTTCCATCCATTGGCTGAAGACCAAAATCATCAAGGATTAAAAGATCCTGCCGTTCAATCTTTGCTATCTCACGGATATATGAACCATCAGCCTTTGCCATTTTTAGTTTAGAGAATAATTTAGCAGTATTGGCATATAACACTTTGTACCCATGCATACAGGCCTGATTGCCTATTGCTGATGCAATAAAACTCTTTCCTATACCAGTACTGCCAGTGATTAAAAGATTTTCTTTTCTTTGAATAAATGTGCATTCTGATAATCGCATTAACTGGTTCTTGTCAAGATTACGGTCTATGTCAAAATGCAATTGTTCAAAGTTGGCTTTGTATCGGAACCGGGCATTACGCAGTTGCCTTTCTATTCGCCTGTTATTTCGATCGTCCCATTCAGAGTCGATAAGCAGTGATGTCATTTCATCTGCTGTCAGTGTTGACATAGTACTATTCTCCATACTCGTTCGAAAGGCCCGTACCATTCCGAAGAATTTCATTTGTCTCATTTTTTGTAAAATCTGTTCATTCATAATGATTAGTTTTTAGGGTTAACAATATTTGTGTGTTTGCCGGTCGGCAAACACACAAATGGGTTTATTTATAATAATTTTTGCCTCTGATATTATTATGCCTGGGTAGTTGTTGACTAATATCCTCATCAAGATTCTTTTCAAGCCCCTTCTCAAGTATAACACGGATGGTCTGATAACTATAATCGCCATATTGATGAGCACGGCGACAAGCGTTATTTAAACGTTCAGGACTTGTTCTGGTTGAAAAACTTAATACTCCTTGACAGGAACGATAAGCCTGCTCAGGATGAGAACGCATACTTAATAGTTGAATAATATATTCTTTTGTTTCAGGACCAACTTCAGCTGCTCTTTCTATAAAGTTATCAGGATTCCAGTCACTTAAAAACTTATGCTTAGATGCTAAATGATCTATGACCGTTGAATGACCAAAGGGGTGTCGGTTTCTTTTATGAAGAGCAATCCGTTCGTATCTGTAATAAACCTCAACCCCTGATTCATTATACAATAAGGTTACTTTTTTTCCTATAAATTGATACGGAACACTATAATAATGATTGTCTTCAGAAAGACCAACATAATTATTCTTCATGACGGTTACTTTCTTGCGGCGCTTTAACTCATACCTACGATACGGTAATGGTTGCAGCATACTTCGCTCGGTCTCTTCAAACATCTGTCTTCGACTATAAGGCCTGCCATTCATCAACCGATCATTATAGATTTCTAATTCAACTTTAATGGCTGCATTTAGTTCTTCTATACACAAAAACAGTTTGTCTTGTAATGCAGCATAGATAGTGTGATAAAGAATCTTTACCGCACCCTCTACCAGAGCTTTATGCTTAGGCTTATACGGACCGGCGGGTATAGCAGCCATCATATAATAACTTACAAAATCCTGGAATGCCTCATTGAGTGTCGGTTCGTAACGATTACTCTTGATTACTGCTGCTTTTAAATTATCTGTTACGATTACCTTGGGTACACCACCAAAATAATATAATGAGTTCTCACATGATGTTATAAAATCTTCCTTTTTCTGACTGTACGTTGCTTCCACATACGTTAATTGACTTGCTCCAAGAACGGCCACAAATACTTCTACTGATACAATCTCTCCGTTTGTTGGATCAGTTACTTGCATTTTCTTTCCGGCGTAATCAACATACATCTTTTCCCCGGATTTATGCTCTATATGCATCACAGGATTACGTCTCTTCAGCCATTTAAGATAATGATCTTTAAATTGCGAGTACTTATAGCCATCAGGGTGTTCTTCTACATATTGCCCAAACAACTTCTCTTTAGTATTTTCTCTTTTCTTTAAAGCCTTTTCCATTGCTGGAAAGAACGCTTCTAATGCCTGATAGCGTGGAGAATCTTCTAAATGGTGACGTGGAGCCATAGTCAGAAACATTTGTTCCAACTCACTGTCAGTCATCAGTGTGATCTCCTCTAACGACTTGCCTGATGCCAGAAATAAACGAATGTATTTCTTAACTGTGTTGCGGGGAAGGCCAATACGTTCCCCGATCGATTGCTTACTTACACCTTCGGTGTAAAGCTTGATAATGTTTCTTACCTTGCTCATAATAATTAGTTTATTTGACATTTAGATTAATTTGTATAACACAACTTAATCATAAATGCTTGCTTCTAAACAAGGAACTAATCTTTCTTAAGGGATGGTCAATTTAGACCGGCGGTAGGTGGTCAGTTTGCTCCGGCGCAAAGCTTTTTTTCTCTCCGGCGGAAGGTGGTCAATTTAATTCGGCGCAGGGTGGTTTAGAAAAACGTCCTGTCCACTTCATCACAATTTAAAAGAATGTATGCGGTTCTATATGTTTGCGAAGTATGCGATCCTTTGTTTATGATCGCTTCTAATTCTTCAACTTCTGCCTTTGTTA
>CAIYTJ010000534.1 GCA_903929065.1 uncultured Bacteroidales bacterium
GGGCAGGAATCACCAAATTGTGCAGCGATGCACTGGCTATAATTCAAAAAGTAAAGAAATAGTTTATAGTTCACAGTTGATAGTTTATAGTCAAAAGAAATTTATCACTTATAGTTAATCATTTATCATTAATAATTAATCCTTAAAAAGTATTTTATGGCGAATTCACCTCTTGAAAAAATGACAAGTTACCGCTGGACCATTGTCGGCCTGCTCCTTTTTTCGACGACAGTCAATTACATGGACCGAAATGTAATCGGTTATCTGAAAGATTATTTTTGTGCGGCTGACGGTTTTGGTTGGTCTGCTACTGATTATTCCCTGTTGACAGCTGTATTTACTGCGTTCTATGCAGGTTTCACGCTGTTTGCCGGATTTATTATTGATAAAATCGGTACTAAATTAGGGTTGGCAGCTTCACTGGTTGTATGGTCGTTTGCGGGCATTGCCAGCGCCTTTATGGGAAAAGGCCTTTTCGGACAAATTGCTGCCCGTGGTGTATTTGGAGCTGGAGAATCTGGAAACTTTCCTGCTTCTATCAAAACGGTTGCTGAATGGTTTCCTAAAAAAGAACGGGCGTTAGCTACCGGTATTTTCAATTCAGGATCGAACATAGGCGCGATGATTTGTGCTCTGATAATTCCTGTCATTCTGGCTTTCTGGAACCCCAATGAAGGCAACGGATTGTTTTTAGGCGTTTTCCACGGCTGGCAAATGGCTTTTATCATTACCGGTTTACTGGGTTTTATCTGGTTGCTTTTCTGGAGCAAGTTGTACAATACACCCAAATTCATGTTGGGTAAAGGCAAAATCAATCAGGCTGAATACGATTATATTCACAGCGGCGACGAAGTAGAAGTTGTTGCAACTGAAGTGGTAAAGGAAAAAGTTCCCTGGTATAAAATGCTAACCTATAAACAAACATGGGCATTCGTAGCCGGTAAGTTTATGACCGATGGTATATGGTGGTTCCTGTTGTTCTGGCTGCCAACATACATCAAACAACAATTCTGTGTGGGAATGGGTCCGTTGGAAACGAAACACACCGTTATGTATTCCACTTTTATCGTGTACGGTATTGCTATTATCGGTTCTATTTACGGAGGTTCTATCCCTATGTCGTTTATGAATAAAGGCTGGCAAACTTACCGAGCCCGTATGACCGCGTTATTAATTATTGCCTTTGCTCCACTATTATTAATCGGTACCCAAATGGCCGCCGCCACTTTTGGCATTGTAGCCGCTGTTGCTATTATCAGTATTGGCGGTGCAGCGCATCAGGCATGGTCTGCTAACCTGTTCACCACCGTTTCGGATATGTTCCCTAAAAAAGCCGTTGGTTCGGTAACCGGTGTAGGTGCTGCAGCCGGAGGTTTAGGCGGCGTATTGATGCAATTATTGGCGGGAGGATTGGAAGATCATTATCGCATTAAAGGTGTAATGGAAGCAAGTCAGGCAGGCCTGATTAAAGCAACAGAAACCATCAAACTCGAAACAGTAAAAATGGATAATCTGAAAGATGTGTTGGTTGATCCGAATATGCTGGAACAAGCCCGTCATTTTATTTCATCCAATGTATCCGTTTCTTACGGAATCATGTTTACCATTTGTGCATTCGCCTATTTAATTGCCTGGGGAATAATGAAAACATTGGTACCAAAACATACACCAATTACCGATTTATAATAGTTTGATAGTCTGAAATAAATCGAGTAAGAGTCCCGGCAGTAACTGTCGGGACTCTTTTAGTTTTCATAATTGACAAATATAAATTTCACTTCATCCGGCTTTCCAAAAACGGATAGCTCTGTATCAACTCCGTTTTCTTCTTTTCAATAGAGGCTTTAAACAGGCGGTATTCTTCCGTCTCAGGATGTAATGGACGATGCGCTAAGTCGGCAGACAGTTGTTCCAGCTCTTTTTTTAGTTTCAGGGTGGATTCGGAAAAATATGTTTCACAGAATCTTTGCCAGATATATTCAACTGCTACTTCCGAAGGATGCAGCATGTCCGGAGCGTAAAAGCGGTAGTCGCGGAGCTCGTCCATCTGGATCTCGTAGGCGGGAAAGTAATGAACGCTGTCGAATTTGCTTTGAAGTTCTTCAATAGCCAAAAGCAAGGTGCTTTTACTGATTGTATTCTCGTGTGCGCCGTCTTTCCAGTGTCGAATGGGACTTACACTGAAGATTAGTTTTAGCTTGGGCAGTTTATCGGCTAATTCATTTATTATTTTGGAATAATCTGCAACAATTTCTTCCACGGTGAGCCTTCTTCGGGTAAAGCGATTAGCAGGCAGCTTGTGGCAATTGGACACCACGCTCCCACTTTGTTTATCTTCGAAAATCCAGGCTGTGCCAAAAGTCAGTAATAAAAAACCGGTTTTTGGAAAAGAATCACCCGCATTTTGGAATCGCTCGTTTATATTTTCGAGGCACTGTCCGGAAGTAACACCCGAAAACAAAGAACTATGCGAAAAGCTTTGCCAAAGACCCCTGTTTTCAAACAAATCAGGTGTTGTGAATGGTTTATTTTTCAACAAAAGCCGGATACTGTTACTTATCGAAACCGGGTTATACAGCACTCCAAACGGATTGACCTCCGTATCGAAATACACTTGCTGCATTTTCAGACCTATGTTTTCGGCAAAGCATGATCCCAGCGTCAAAATACTATCCTGGTAAGTAATCTTCAGATCGGAAGGTGGAATTTCCACCTTTGTTTGTAAATTCATATGTATTAAAGAGTATTTAATTATATAAATCTTAAATTATTTTGTTGAACAATACTATTAACCGCAAAGAACACGAAGAAGCGCCAAGGGCAAAGAAAAATAAATTTCTTCTTTGCGCTTCTTAGCGTTCTTAGCGGTTTATTTGCTGAATTAAAGTACTTATAAAACATATCATTACA
>CAIYTJ010000535.1 GCA_903929065.1 uncultured Bacteroidales bacterium
AGGCGTAAGAGATTATTTGACGTTGATTTTGTTCGGTATGCTGATATTTTATCTGGAAACAAAATTTAATTTCATCCTTCACGATACTGGCCATTCACTTAGATTTATTATTCTCTTCGGAATTCTGGATTTTATTCTGCTATGTACCTTTAAACTGGTCTTTTATTACTCCATGCGGTTTGTTCGCAGAAAAGGGCATAATACCAAATTTGTAATTTTTATAGCCGATTCAACGACTATTCCTTTTATTAATCATTTTATTGAAGCAAAAGACTGGGGCTACAAAATTGAAGCAATATTAACGCACGATTCCTTATTTGCATGCAAGTATAATGACATTCGGGTTATCAGGAATGAGCATAATCTGAAAAATTTTATCGGTAAATTTCCGTTGGACGAAATTTTCTACTGTTTATCCATTGAAGACAAAAGTTTTGATCTGGAACAATTAATCCATGATTCTGAGGAAGTAGGAGTAACTCTGCACATTATGCAGGAGGACTACCTTCAGAATATGATTGGAAATAATAAAGTTAAAGGATTGGATAATAGCTTTAAAACCTACCGGAAGGCCGATCATAATTACTTCTGGCTAAAGATTAAAGAGATATTCGACTTAATGTTTAGTGTGGTTGCATTTATTGTGACATCTCCGTTAATGATTATTATTGCCTTATTGATAAAAATCGAAGATGGCGGTCCTGTACTTTTTAAACAGGAACGAATCGGATTAAACGGGCGTAGATTTATCTGTCATAAATTCAGGTCGATGGTACCAAATGCCGAAGAACTGATAGATGAACTTCAACACCAGAATGAATCGGATGGACCAACTTTTAAAATAGAGAATGACCCCCGGATAACTAAAGTAGGGCGTATATTACGCAAAACTTCACTGGATGAATTACCTCAGTTTTATAACGTAATAAAAGGAGATATGTCCGTGGTAGGGCCACGTCCACCGCTGTTGAGAGAAGTTCAACAATATGAGCGATCAGAACTTCGCCGCCTGAGCATGAGACCGGGTATTACCTGTAAATGGCAGGTTTGGGGTCGTCATCAGGTATCTTTTAAAGAATGGATGCAGATGGATCTGGAATATATTGATAACTGGTCATTGGGACTGGATTTTAAAATAATGGCTGCTACTATTATCGTGATACTAAAAGCAAATGGTCAATGATGTCAGTTATCAGTTAACAGTTATCAGTAATCAGTTATCAGTAATCAGTTAACAGTTATCAGTTATCAGTTGACAGTTAGCAGTAATGTATGAGAGATGTACGGATTAACCGATAAACTAACAATGGGCATTCAGAGAAAACTGAGTGCTCATTATTGTTTTAAGGTTTGTTTTTTATGAAATGAGGCCCATATTATGCTTGATTAATAGCTTTTTTTGTATCTTTGTAATCCATTTTAGGAAATTTAATATAAGACTTATTGATTTTTGCAGGATAAAAATAATAACAAGATTCACGTACCCGTTTAAAGACAATAAAATAGTATAATATGCATAGATTAAAACTGGTTCTACTTACATTGATAGCAACAGGCAGTTTGATGGCTCAGGATTTAAGCAAACTGACGCCGGAACAAATGGAGATGTATAAAAAATACATGGCAGGCAAAAATGTCACTTCTACTCCAGCCGTAACTGTCACACCCAAAGATAATGTTGAAGTTCGCACCGTTCAAAACGGACAAAACGGACAAAACGGACAAACCGGACAAACCACTGATTCGATTACTACTCAGGTAATTCCGGTTTCAAAAAATACTATTTTTGGTTCTTACCTTTTTAGCAGTCAGAATCTTACTTTTGAACCAAAATTGAATATACCTACACCTCAGAATTATGTGTTGGGAACCTATGATGAACTGGTTATTGATGTTTCAGGTCTATATGAAGCAAATTATAAATTAAAAGTATCACCCGAAGGTTTAATCCGGATTCCAAATGTTGGTCCGCTAAAAGTTGCCGGACTCAAGATAGAAGATGCTGCACGGATTATCAAAAATCAGGTATCAAAAGTATATTCAGGAGTTTCGTCGGGCGAAACAAAAGTGAATGTTACGCTTGGTAATATCCGGAGTATCCGTGTAACAGTTGTGGGTGAAGCAGTTCGCCCCGGAACGTACACCCTGCCTTCGTTGGCAACTGCTTTTAATGCCTTATATTCCTGTGGAGGACCGAATGATGTGGGTAGCATGAGGGATATCAAAGTAATCCGCGCAGGAAAAATCATTGCATCACTCGATGTTTACCGGTTTTTAGTGGATGGCTTGCTGATTGATAATATACCGTTGCAGGATAATGATGTCATAAGAATTGATCCTTATCAAGTAAGGGTGACCATGAATGGTATGATCAAACATAATGGGATTTTTGAAGGTCTGTCAGGAGAAACTTTACAGAATTTAGTGAGGTATGCAGGAGGATTTACAGAAAATGCGTCTACAGAAAAGGTTACAGTTTACAGGCTCACTGAAAAAGAAAAAACGGTAGTTGATGTTCCTAAGGATCAAATTGCCGGATTTAAAATTAAATCGGGTGATATCTATACGGTTTCAGGAATATATGATAAATTTGATAACAGAGTGGATGTTATTGGTTCAGTCTACCGTCCGGGAGCCTATGCACTTGAAAACGGAATGTCCGTAAAAAAACTGATTGAAAAAGCTGCCGGTTTAAAGGAAGATGCTTATTTAAAAATGGCTATTATCATTCGTAAACAGGAGAACCAGATACCAAAGATAATAAACTTTAATCCCGGAGAAATATTGAATGGAAATGCTCCGGATATTTTACTGCAAAAAGATGACCAGGTTGAAATTAAAAGTTTATTTGAATATAAAGAAGGGGAAACGGTATCTATTTCAGGTGCTGTAAAATCTCCCGGTACGTTTTTGCTGATTGAGAATGTGTCCCTTAAGGATCTTATTTATAAAGCGAGAGGCTTTACTGATTTAGCATCTCCTAATCTTATTGAACTTGTGAGACCAGTTAAAAATCAGGACTCTTTATTTCTGGATAACAAAAAATCCATTGTATATAAGTTTTCAATGGATAAAGATATGAACTTTATTAATGGCAGTGCCGATGTGCTTCTTGAAAACGGCGATCAGGTTATTGTCCGTTCAATTTCCGGTTATGAAGGGATAAGAATGGTAAAGATTGAAGGAGAAATAATTAATGCAGGTAGTTATAATATAACCGGAAAAGCAGAACGTATATCAGATTTAATCGTCCGGGCAGGGGGATTTACAAAATATGCTTATAAACCGGGTGCTTTTTTAATCAGGACAGAAAGACCGACTCCGGTTGAGCAAAAACTGAATAAAATCATGGAAGTAAATTCGCAGGAACAATTAAAGAGCAACCAGATTGGTAATTCTATAGACGTTTCCATGCTTAAAACGGCCGGTGCTACCAGTATACAGGGATTTGCAGCTATGGATTCATTACAACAAAAACTTTCGGGTACTAATGTTGTAAAAGAAATTTCCACTACCGAAGGCGTTGTAGGTATTGATCTAAATAAGATTATGAGTCATCCGGATAGTAAATACGATCTTATTCTTGAAGAAGGTGATCTTATTTTTATACCACGCGAGTTACAGACTGTCAGAGTATTAGGGAAAGTATTATTTCCAACCTACGTGAGTTTTGATCCCGAAGTGAATTTAAAAGGATATATCAGTAGTGCCGGGGGGTTCTCACAAACGGCAAATAAAGGCAAAGTGTTCGTTTTATATCCAAATGGTACAGCGCGCAGTACTAAAAACTTTTTAGGAATTAAATTCTATCCGAAAATTGTACCCGGATCACGCATTGTTGTTCCGGAAAAACCGATTGAAGTAAAATTAAAAA
>CAIYTJ010000536.1 GCA_903929065.1 uncultured Bacteroidales bacterium
GATTCATTAATGTCAAAAGTTTTCATTTTTTCTGTGTACCTGTCAATATCGTACTTATCCATTTCTTTTTGAGTCATAAATTTTTTCTCCGAATCCACCGGAACCTGTATAAATATCAGGTAACACGAAAATAGTATCACAAATGAAATTACACCGATACTTATTTTCTTCAAATCAAATTCCTGATACTCATCATCTTCTTTTACCCGTAAACTTGGATAAAAGCCATAACCAATCACTAAGCCACTTACAAGCCCTCCAATGTGGGCAGCATTATCAATGCCTTGTTTCATGCCGTATGCAAGATTGTACATAACGAATAAACCAATACTAATCAGTAATGAATTTCGTGTTTTTTTATCGATAAGATTAGTGGTCAGCATGGCCAGAAACACCCCATACATTCCAAATATAGCGCCTGAAGCACCGGCACTAACTGTCAGGTCGTGCCACCAAAGACTTGATACACTCGAAGCAATTCCGGTAAGCAAATAGGCTGTCAGAAACCTCGATTTCCCCAGATATGGCTCAAGTATCATACCGATATAAACCAGAGCGTACATATTCATTAAGAGGTGCAATACGCCAATATGTAAAAAACAACTCGTAATTAACCGCCACCAATCTCCACCGGTTGTGAGTGGACGGATATTTGCTCCCCATAAAATCAGACTGTCAGTATCAGGTAATAATGCATTGACACCGGTAATAACCATCAAAATAAAAACCAATAAATTCAGGTTGATAAGAATGGGAGTAATGTAATACCCTTTTACAGGAACAAAGATGGCTAAGAAATTAGTTAGTTTTTCCCTTCCGGACAAGGACGGTTTCATAAGTTCACTGGTTTCAACAGGTACAATACCCGGCTTCAGTGTTTCATAAATTTCAGCTAATGTTTCAGTTGAAAGCGTTTGCTGAAGCTCTTCAAATATTTGTATAAAGAATTTTATATTTGCTTTATTTTTGCCCAGATCATCCATTTGGACATCATTACTTTCACTAATTAATTCGGCACCATCGGCTTTAATAATAATTCGGAATTCTTCGCCGGAAGAACTGAATGAGTTTTTAATACGGGCAATTAATCCTGCTTCTGTTAGTTGATAAATGCTCCAGTCAGCTTTCTTTACTGTTTCAACTGCAAGTGTCAGGAACTGTTCTGAAGTAATGTTTTCGGGCTTAAATTTCTTTTTAAATCGGGGAGTAAAACCTGCTGCCATAAATAAATCTCTTCGTTTATATGTTTTTAATTGATAATTGAACTGTACTGTACTTCAATGTTACATTCTGTCGTAAATCTTTCCCGGAATTAGTTTTAAAATTGCCGCAATCAGTCTCCACCTTTTGGTAACATATGCAATTTTCTTTTTCTTTTTGATAGCATTATATATTTGTTGGGCTGTTTTTTCAACCGGCATTACCCAAAACAATCCTTCACCTTTAGCCATTTCCGTATTGACCAGTCCGGGTCGAATGTCAGAGACATAAATTTGTTGCTTGAGTTTGGTGGCTTTTTGTCTCAACCCTTCCATATAATTGATTTGATAGGCTTTTGTGGCATTATAAGATGTTGATTGACGGCTTCCCCGGAGTCCTCCGATTGAACTTATTGCAATTAAATGTCCGTTTTTTTGTTTCTCAAAAAGCTTAAACGCCCAATCGCAAATAAATGTCCACCCGATAACATTGGTTTCAATGGTTTGAAGATCTATATCAAAATTCAGGTTTTCATTTATTTCTCCGGTACCCGAACTTACTATTAATAAATCCAATCCGCCAAGTTCAGAAATAAATTCTTCCAGACTTTCTTGAGCAGTTTCTGTATCTCTAACATCAAAAGTTTTAATTAAAAAAGAA
>CAIYTJ010000537.1 GCA_903929065.1 uncultured Bacteroidales bacterium
AAAATCTTTGAATTCTGGTTTTTGTACTTTTAATAGGTTGTTTGGAAAATAGAGTTATCAAAAAAAATATATCTTTGCGAAGTAAATTACTTGAATGATTTGCAGACTCTAAACTCTTTTACTGTTTGCACCTTGAATTTAATTTTTTAATATGCAAAGCTATTTACTGTTTCAATATCTAAAGTCAATTTAATGAAAAATCTGAATATCTTTAAACCAGCTCTATTAGTCATTTTACTTTTGACTTTTATTCCTTGTTCTATACTTGCCTATCAGTTTCACAACATTACAGAGAATCAGGGCTTGAGTAGCAGAAGGGCTTATAGCATAGCCAAAGATAATAAAGGTTTTGTTTGGATTGCTAATATGGTAGGGATTGATAAATATGATGGGGAGAATTTTTATCATTACAATTTTTACCAATACAACGATTACTCCAAGATTGCAGGAGTTGTTGCCGACCGAAAAGGGAACATTTATGCTTTCTCAGAAAATTCATTGTACAGATATAACGAAGATACAGATTGTTTAATTAAGGTCAATATTGATAATTTCAATAAAAGTAGAATCACAACGATTTATTTCGATAAGAATAATCATTTTTGGGTTGGCACATTCACCGGCTTATTTTATAGTACCGACGGTTCGAACTGGACAAAAATTAAGGCTATGAATAATTATCAGGCTATGTGTTTTGTCGAAACACAAAATTCAGAGTTAGTAATTGGCACCGATAAAGGTGTCTATAGCATGGATATAAGCAAACTTAAAATTTTAAACAAATCAAATGCCAAACCTTATATTGCAAACTTCAGCAAACTGGTTCGATCTTTATATTTTAACTCTCAAAATCAGACTTTATGGGTCGGAACAATGTCGGATGGAGTTTTTCTATTCAATAGTTTTCAAAATCAATGCAAACAGTTACTTACAACCAATGCTCCGGTAAGAACATTGTGTAAAGCTCCTAATAATGACATTTGGGTTGGCACCGACGGTAAAGGTATTTTTACTTTCGATTCTTCAACAGGAGCATTGAATGGACATTATTCAAAAGAGAGTTTAAGTGATAGTAAAATAGAATCAAACAGCATTTTATATATAATTTGCTATGAATCTACAGTATATATTTCTACGATAACTGATGGTATCTGGTATTGTAATTTCGCTGAAAGAGAGCATGTAGTATATAAAAACCAGTCAGGCAATCCCAATTCGCTTTGCAATAATTACGTCAATAGCATGTTGGAAGATAATTTAGGTAATATTTGGTTCGGCACACAATCCGGATTAAGTAAATATACTCCAATTAGTAGAAGTTGGAAACACTTTTTAAATGGCAATAATAATGAATCCAATGTGATATTAGCACTTTGTGAAGACTTTTACAATAATATTTGGGCAGGTGGTTATGGAACAGATTTAATATGTATCAATAAGATTTCAGGTAGAATCAGTGCTATTGCCAATAAACTCGATAATTCAAAAATTTATATTTACTCCATCATTCAGGATGGAAATGGAAATATTTGGTTTGGGGGAGCTACTAAACTAACAAAATATGATCCTAAAAATAAGACTTTTGAACATTTTCCTGTCAGTGGGATACACAAGATAATTGAATATAATAACAATACAATTCTGGTTGCATCCATTTTCGGTTTATATTTTATTGATAAAACATCGAAAGAAATCAAACTGGTTGATTTCTCAAAAATGAAGATAAATGAACGCTCATTGATTCCTAATATAAATGATGTTTATATCGATCCAATTAATCCTGATAATTTATGGCTGGGGAGTAATGGTGGTGGGCTCTACAAGTATGATGTAAAACGAAAATCCATTCAAGTTTTTACAGTAAATGGGGAACCAACTTCCAACTTTATTGGTGGTATCGTTCGGGATGATTTTAATCGGCTTTGGATTAGTTCAGAAAATGAATTAAACAGTTTTAATCTGACTTCCAATAAATTTGAACAAACCTATGCATTCAATGAGTTACCAAATAACTTCTTTAATTTTTTGTCGAATGTCAAATGCAGAAATGGCAACATTATTTGGGGTACTCCTTACGGTAGTATTGTTATTAATCCAAAAGAGATAAAAAATAGTACTACGCCTCTTAATCTCAGATTCACAGCTTTCAATTTATTTTATCAACGAGTTGATGTAAATTCTAAAAACTCACCACTTAGCAAAGTTATTGACAAGACAGATCAGCTGACATTAAATAATTCTCAACGTTCTTTTTCTTTTGAATTTATCAATGTACAAAGTTCAATACATTCAAAAACCCGATATGACTGGAAATTAGAAGGTTTTGATAAAGAATGGTCGGCATCAACTAAAGAGCATAAAGCAGTTTACACCAATGTTCCTCCGGGTGATTATAAGTTTATTATAAAAGCGACTAATGTTGAAAATCAGAGGGAGTCTGTAACCAGATATATTGATGTTACAATTAAACCTCCATTTTGGGCTTCTTCATTGGCATATTTAATCTATTTTATTCTGATTACAGCCTTGGGGTACTTCTTCATCAGGTATTGGAAAAATAGAATAGAAGTAAAACATTCTGAAGAACGAATCCGGTTTTTTGTCAACATGGCTCATGATGTTCGGACGCCAATAACACTCGTAAAAGCTCCATTAAATGAAATTGAGCATGAGAATCTGACTGATAATGGACGTTCAGCTTTATCGCTAGCTCAGCGAAATCTAGATAAACTTTTTAATCTGGTAACTCAACTACTGGATTTCCAGCGTGTTGAAAGTGATGCCATGCAACTGAACGTAGAAGAAACTGCTCTAAACGAGTTCATGACTAACATTATTGGTAATTTCAGTCAATTAGCCAACGGAAAAAACATCGAATTAGACATCATTCTGCCACCTGAAGAGGTTAATGTTTGGATAGACCGTAAAAAACTCACACTTTGTTTGGAAAATTTACTATCTAATGCTATAAAATATACAAGCACAGGTGGTAAAATTCAGGCTCTGATTAGCACGAATGAGGCTTTATTATTTATTGAAATTGCTGACGATGGAATTGGAATACC
>CAIYTJ010000538.1 GCA_903929065.1 uncultured Bacteroidales bacterium
AAGTCATGCCGAAGGTTTTCACAACACCGTATTGGCAACTGTACAAACTTTGGCTGAGCATGAGAGAACGGATGATTTGCTCACTATTTTCCCCGGTATGGTTTCACCGGCCGACATACGTTACATCAAAGAATTATTGGACGATTTTGGAATAAAACATATCCTTTTCCCTGATTACAGCGAAACACTGGATAACGAATACACCTCGGAATACCAACTGATACCAACAGGAGGAACACCTGTTTGGAAACTGAGTAAAATGGGAAATTCAAAAGCGATAATCGAATTTGGAAGTGCATTCAATAAAGGAGTAAACCGGGTAAAAAACTCAGGCTCGTTGCAAACAGCCGGCGAATGGCTTGAATCAACATTTTATATAAAAAATAATCCAATGCCATTGCCAATAGGCATTGAAGCGAGTGATCGATTTATGGAAACATTGAAACAAATAAGTGGAAATGAAATTCCGGAGAAACACCGCAAAGAACGCGGACGATTGGTAGATGGATATGTGGATGCCCATAAATATGTATTTGGCAAAAAAGCATTACTCTACGGCGAAGAAGATTTTGTAACAGCCATGGCCGATTGGTGTAAAGAAATTGGTGTTGAACCGTTCTGGATAAAAGGAGCCGACTTTGAAACACTTCGTGAAAAAGCAGAAGAATTTAAACCCAACTTTGTATTGGGCAACAGCAAGGGCTATTACATTGCCCGTGAACGTAAAATTCCACTGGTACGCGTAGGTTTCCCTATTCACGACCGCTTCGGAGCAAACCGCATACACCACCTGGGTTACCGCGGCACACAGGAACTATTCGACCGCGTAGTAAACGCATTGATAGAATACAAACAGGAGAATTCTCCGATAGGGTATAAATACCTGTAAAAGTTGACAGTGAACAGTTATCAGTTAACAGTCAAAACCAGATAACCCAAACCTCAAAGAGTCGTAAGACCTTTGAGAGTTTAATGAACAAATAATACAAACTGCGTCTTGTCCCCCTCCTTGGGAGGGGCTAGGGGAGGTCGCTAAACAGAGACGATATGGAAATGACCGAAGAAAGAAAACAAGCACATCCTTGTTTCAACGAAGAAGCAAAGCATACCAATGCACGTGTTCACCTGCCAGTAGCTCCAAAGTGTAACATACAGTGTAATTATTGCAATCGCAAATACGACTGCGTAAACGAAAGTCGTCCGGGTGTAACATCTTCGGTTTTGGCTCCATTCCAGGCCGTTGAGTATTTAAAAGATTTAGATGGACGTATTGAGAATTTGGCTGTAATTGGTATTGCAGGTCCCGGTGATCCGTTTGCCAACCCTAAGGAAACGCTGGAAACAATGCGCAAAGTAAGTGCTGAGTTTCCTGAGAAATTATTCTGTCTTTCCACCAACGGACTGGACTTAGAACCCTATATTGATGACATTGCAGAGGTAAATGTGTCGCACGTAACGCTGACTATCAATGCCGTTGATCCGGAAATTACAGCAAAGATTTACAAATGGGTTCGATTTGAGAAAAAAGTATACCGTGGTGTAGAAGGTGCAACCATATTATTGGAACGCCAATTGGCTTGTATTCCGAAATTGAAAGCCCGTGGAATTACCGTAAAAATCAATTCCATTATTATTCCGGGTATCAACGAAGACCATATTCCGGAAGTTGCACGGGTTTGTGCCGAACTGGGTGCCGATGTAATCAACTGTATTCCACTGATTCCAACTGCCGAAACGCCATTTGAAACGGTAGACAAACCCGATACAAAAATGATTTTCAAGGTGCGTACACTGTGTTCCGATCACTTGAAGATAATGAGCCACTGCGCACGCTGTAGAGCCGATGCTGCCGGATTGTTGGGACAGGATTTAAGCGAGACACATGTACTGCTCAAAGAATATTCTTCACGCACCGAACAAATGGATATTTCAAACCGCCCTTATGTAGCTGTGGCAACCAACGAAGGTTTATTAGTGAACTTACATCTGGGCGAAGCTATGAAAGTCTATATTTTTGAAGAAACAAAAAATGGATACAAGAACGTAGAAGTACGGGAAATGCCTCCTAAAGGTGGTGGCGATGTACGCTGGTTGAATGTAGCTCGCGCTTTGAAAGACTGCCGTGCAATTTTGGTGAGTGGTGCAGGTGAAAATCCAAAATCAATGCTTAATGGCTGTGGGGTACGAGTAGTGGAAATGACCGGACTTATTGACGAAGGACTAGAAGGTATATTCAAGAACAAAGTAATCCGCTCTATGGCTAAACCCGATGCATTCAAATGCGGTACCGGTTGCAAAGGAGAAGCAAAAGGATGCGGATAACCAATTAATAATTAATAATTCACAATTAATAATTCAGAGTTCACGTGCCAACTTGTTAGTTAACAGTCTACTTGTTTACTTGTCAACTCGTTTACTATTTAAAAATGAAAAAGCCAGATTATCACATTTTAGTATGCAACTCGTTCAGAATTGCAGGTGACGCACAAGGTGCGTGTAACAAAAAAGGAGCAAGCGACTTGCTTCAGTACATTTCAGAAGAAGCTTCCGATCGGGGATTAGACGTAGCAGTCAGCACAACAGCGTGCCTGAATGTATGTTCACAAGGTCCGGTTATGGTCATTCACCCAAATAACTTTTGGTATGGCGGCGTAGAATCAGAAGCCGTAATCGACGAAATCTTCGATGCATTGGAAGATGACGAACTTTGCGAGAAATATTCTATTGCGGATTAAGAAGCCCCCTAAATCCCCCACAGGGGCAGGGCTGTTAAGTTATTTTGTAAAGTTCTTTGAAATGATTATATTAGCGTTCAAATTGTAATTTAAAACAGTATGACATTAATAGAAATGCTATCAAAAGCGGAGGATAAACGTTCCCGTTTTGGTCTTCGTCACGAATTGACAGATGTAATGCTTATGTGTATAATGGCTATAATGAGTGGTTATTATGGTTATCGGGAAATAGGAAGATTTTTAAAGAATCACTCCAAAGAGTTTCAACAAACCTTTCGACTGCTTCATAAAGTTCCTTCACATGTCACTATTCGTTCTGTCTTACAAAATCTTGATTTTGAGTCATTTTGCAATGCATTCAATGAATGGGCAGGGCAATATGTACTAATGGGAAAAGACTATACAAATGCAATTGATGGAAAAGCCATTGCTAGTACTATTGTAAATTACGACAATTCATATCAAAACTTTATAAGTCTAGTTTCCGTTTTTTCAGTTCAAAGAGGTATTGTTCTTCGTTGTGAGAAAATTGAAAACAATAAAGAAAGTGAGATTCCAACAGTACGTAAGCTTATTGAAGCTCTTGATGTAAAATCAGAAATCTTTACTATAGATGCACTTCACTGCCAAAAAAAACGACAGAAGTGATTATTGCTTCAGGCAATCATTATATAATTCAAGTAAAAGGCAATCAAAAGCTATTACATAATCAAATAAAGATTAATACCGAAGATGATTCTAAATCAGTTGATATTCAGCAAACAACGATCAAGCATAAAGGTCGAATAGAACACAGAAAAGTTTGTGTTTATAGAAATCTAAGCGGAATTTCTTCTGAATGGATTGGATTGAAAAGAATCATTAGGGTTGAACGAATGACAATAAAAAAACAACGTATTACCAGAGAAACAGCTTATTATATAAGCAGTATTCGATCTAATAAAGCTGATAAATTTGCCAAACATATTCAACAACATTGGGGAATAGAAAATCGATTACATTGGGTTAAGGATGTTTCGATGAAAGAAGATATTTCGAAAACGGCAAAAGGTAATGCTGCACAAAACATCTCAATCATGAGAAACATAACAATTAACCTATTTCGAACCAATGGTTTTGAGTCTATTAAGTATGGTACACAATTTTACGCTAATAATTTCAAAGAACTCAGATGTTTAATAACATCTAAAACAAATATTTACAAGAAAACTTAACAGCCCTGC
>CAIYTJ010000539.1 GCA_903929065.1 uncultured Bacteroidales bacterium
GAAGGCTATCCGGGCAAACGTTATTACGGCGGTTGCGAAGTGGTTGACGAAAGCGAACAAATTGCTATTGACCGCCTCAAAGAAATTTTTGGTGCAGAATGGGCGAATGTACAACCGCACTCCGGAGCTCAAGCCAATGCAGCTGTATTTTTAGCATGTTTAAATCCGGGCGATAAATTCCTTGGTTTGAATCTGGCTCACGGCGGCCATTTGTCACACGGTTCGTTGGTAAACAGCTCGGGAATCCTTTATAAACCATGCGAATATAATGTGAAAGAAGATACCGGACGCGTTGATTATGACCAAATGGAGGAAGTTGCCATTCGCGAACAACCCAAAGTTATCGTTGGCGGTGGCTCGGCTTATTCCCGAGAATGGGACTACAAACGCATGCGCGAAATTGCCGATAAAGTTGGAGCGATTTTGATGATTGATATGGCGCATCCGGCCGGTCTGATTGCTGCCGGATTGTTGGAAAATCCTTTAAAATGGGCGCATATTGTAACTTCAACAACTCATAAAACCCTTCGTGGACCTCGTGGCGGTATTATCCTTCTTGGAAAAGATTTTCCAAATCCGTGGGGCAAAACCACTCCAAAAGGTGAAATTAAAATGATGTCTGCCCTACTCGACTCGGCAGTTTTCCCCGGAATTCAGGGCGGTCCGCTGGAACATGTCATTGCAGCAAAAGCGGTTTCATTTGGCGAATGCCTTCAACCTGAATATAAAGATTATCAAATTCAGGTAAAGAAAAATGCTGCAGCGTTAGCAAATGCATTGACTACTCGCGGATTTACCATTGTTTCAGGCGGAACAGACAATCACTCGATGTTGGTTGATTTGCGCTCAAAATTTCCTGAATTAACCGGAAAAGTGGCTGAAAAAGTTTTGGTTGAAGCTGATATTACGGTAAATAAAAACATGGTTCCATTTGATAGCCGTTCGGCTTTCCAAACTTCCGGTATTCGTCTTGGAACTCCGGCAATCACGACCCGTGGTGCTAAAGAAGATTTGATGCTGGAAATTGCAGAAATGATTGAAACTGTTCTTTCAAATGTTGAAAATGAAGAAGTTATCAAATCAGTTCGTGAACGCGTAAATAAAACAATGGAAAAATTCCCGCTTTTTGCACAATAAAAACAGCAGCAAACAGTAAGCAGCAAACGGTAAAACAATATTTTACCGATTTGCCGCTAATCTTTAATCTATGACAGAACACATTTTCGAACTTTCGGAACATACTGATACAACGGTCTTTTACGGTGTAAATAATGCTAATATTCACTTGTTGAAAAACCTGCATCCAAACTTGCGTTTGATGGCTCGTGGGCATGTTGTGAAGATTTCCGGAAGTGATGAAGATGCGCTGCATTTGGTAGAAAACCTGAAAAAGCTGGAACGTTTTTGTTTAGATAATAATTCTTTATCGGAAGAGAATATAATCGAAATTGTCAAGGGAAATGCTCCAGACGAAATTAAGTTTGAAAACCTGATTTTGCACGGTGTGAATGGTAAATCCATTATGGCACGCACGGCCAATCAACAAAAACTGGTCAAAGATTTTGAAACCAACGATTTACTTTTTGCGATCGGACCGGCAGGTTCGGGAAAAACGTACACAGCCATTGCGTTGGCAGTTCGCTCGTTGAAAAACCGCGAAGTGAAAAAGATTATTCTCAGCAGACCGGCTGTGGAAGCGGGCGAGAAACTTGGTTTTCTTCCGGGCGATATGAAAGAAAAAATTGACCCGTACCTGCAACCGCTTTACGATGCCTTGCAGGATATGATTACGCCACTTAAACTGAAAGAATATCTGGAAAACGGCACTATTCAGATTGCTCCACTGGCTTTTATGCGTGGACGAACGCTGAGCGATGCTGTTGTTATTCTGGACGAAGCACAAAACTCCACGACCATGCAAATCAAGATGTTCCTAACACGCATGGGACTGAATGCAAAAATGATAGTTACCGGTGATATAACGCAAATTGATTTGCCTTACGCTCAAAAATCGGGTTTAATTGACGCGTTGGAAGTGCTGAAAAACGAGAAAGGAATTGCCAAAGTTGAATTTGATGTAAAAGACATAGTGCGTCACAAACTGGTTCAACGAATTGTGGAAGCATATGAGAAAAGAAGTAAAGAACCCATGGCTTCTAAAGGTGAGAAAGAAGTTGAAAAACAAGAAGTTTTGATACTAAAGAAGTAGTAATGTCGTTTAATTCTTAACACCACAAAAACAACATTATGAAACGACGTAAAATAAATTATGTTCCGGGCATGATTAGCTTAATCTTTTTGCCCATTTTGTGTGTTTGGTATTTGAATGAACATAAAAATATACTCAGAGTATTAGAGATTTCATATGCCTCTAAATATACTCCTAATTTTGATTATAAAAATCATATTCGATTTGATACTAGTTTATTATTTATACCTGAAAATAGACGGAAGTATTATGACATATTAATCTGTGAAAGTGAATCAAAAAATTCAGAAAGTTTTCATTTAATTGAAAACAAATTAGACCAAATAATAAAAACAAAAAATAAATCTGATGGTATACATATATCATTTTCAGATAATTCTACCTATGGTTCATATATCAAAATAATAGATCTTATTGAACAATGTTTTAAAAGAAATTCTGCTGGAAATACTTACTGTCCATATACAAATAATATATGGGTTTTATATTTAACACAGGAAAATATAGTAAAACCAAAAGTTTATCCATTAAATTTGGAAGGGGATATAGTTTTTGGGAGAACAATAAAGGATGAGATAAATGATTTTACATATAAAAATTCAAACACAATTAAATTATGGCCTTTTATTGTCATTTTCGTTATATTTTCAATAATATCAATTCGTTACATAAAAAACAAAACAACAAAATAATATGAACGCTTTAACTAACACTGATTTCCATTTTGATGGACAGACAAATGTGTATCACGGCAAAGTACGTGATGTTTACTCCGTAAAAAACGATTTGCTCGTTATGGTTGCCACCGATCGTATTTCGGCTTTCGATGTGGTCTTGCCCAAAGGAATTCCGTTTAAAGGCCAAATGCTGAATCAGATTGCAGCCAAATTCCTTGATGCCACTGCTGATATCGTTCCAAACTGGAAACTCGCCAGTCCGGATCCAATGGTAACGGTTGGACTTCGTTGCGAAGGATACCCGGTAGAAATGATTGTACGCGGTTATTTGTGCGGAAGTGCATGGAGAACTTACAAAAGCGGCGTGCGTGAAATTTGTGGTGTAAAAGTTCCTGATGGTATGCGCGAAAACCAACGTTTTCCGCAACCCATTATTACTCCTACTACCAAAGCGGAATTGGGTCGCCACGACGAAGATATTACCCGTGAAGAAATTCTGAGTCAGGGACTTGTTTCGGTTGAAGAATACGACATGCTGGAAAAATACACCATGGCTCTTTTCCTTTGTGGAACAGAAATTGCTGCTAAACGTGGATTGATTCTGGTAGATACAAAATATGAATTTGGACGTCGTGACGGAAAAATCTATCTGATTGACGAAATTCACACGCCGGATTCTTCCCGCTATTTCTACGCAGAAGGGTATGAAGAACGTTTCGAAAATGGTGAACCACAAAAACAGCTTTCGAAGGAATTTGTACGTGAATGGTTGATGGACAATGGTTTTCAGGGAAAAGAAGGTCAGAAAGTACCGGAAATGACTCCGGAAATTGTTGCAGGAATCAGCGAGCGTTATATCGAATTATTTGAAAATATAACCGGCGAAACTTTCGATAAAGCTGATGTAAACAACATTGTAGACCGTATTGAAAAAAATGTGGTTGATTATCTGAAAACTGTCTGAAAGAAATTTAGATTGACAATTTTATGATTTTAGATTGATATTAAATCACTTACAAAATAATAGTAATTTTAAACTCTAAAATCTAAAATAATTCTTTGGTAGTTTCAGGAAAAGCCTTATCTTTGCACCGCTTTAGAAATAAAGCAATGCCATTGGAGAGGTGGCAGAGTGGTCGATCGCGGCGGTCTTGAAAACCGTTGTACTGTGAGGTACCGGGGGTTCGAATCCCTCCC
>CAIYTJ010000540.1 GCA_903929065.1 uncultured Bacteroidales bacterium
AGGAATGGGACATTACGATCCGGTGGCTTCCACACAAATTCGAGCCTTATTCGGATTATTGAGTTTCGGTATTTTAATAACAGTACTTCGCCGTTGGGGAAAATTAGGAAACTCATTTAAACAGACCAGCGCCATGAAATCTGTTACCGTTGGTTCTATTTTCGGACCATTTATCGGAGTTGCATTAGGACTTTTCGCCATACAACAAACAAAAACCGGCATTGCTTCCACCTTGATGGCATTGGTTCCTATTTTTATCATCGTTCCATCTGCCATAATGTTTAAAGAAAAAATAAAACCACAGCAGGTTATCGGAGCAGTTATCAGTATTGCCGGAGCAAGCTTGTTTTTCTTATAAATAAAAAACGTCCGAAATCAAATTCCGGACGTTTTTTTATTACAAGAACTAAGAGCTCATTACTGTTAACTGATAACTGTAAGCTGATAACTAATTAAAGTACTCCTTGAGCCATCATGGCTTTTGCCACCTTCATGAAACCGGCTATATTTGCACCTTTCACGTAATTTACAAAACCATCAGGTTCAGTTCCGTATTTTACGCATGATTCATGGATACTTGCCATAATATCCTGCAAGCGTTTGTCCACTTCTTCTTTTGGCCAGCTAAGTTTCATGGCATTTTGTGACATTTCCAATCCTGAAACTGAAACACCGCCGGCATTGGCTGCTTTACCCGGAGCGTACAAAATCTTTTTATTCAGGAATAATTCCACGGCTTCCATGGTTGAAGGCATATTAGCTCCTTCAGAAACGGCAATACAACCATTTTTAACCAACATCTCAGCATCATTTTTATCTATTTCATTCTGAGTTGCCGAAGGTAATGCAATGGTACACTTTTCACCCCATGGTCTTTGACCTTCAACGTACTTGCAATTATATTTTTGAGCATATTCTTTGATTCGGCCGCGTTGAATATTCTTCAAATCGAAAATATACGCCAGTTTTTCGGTGTCTATTCCTTCCGGATCATAAATATAGCCGGCGCTATCAGACATGGTTATCACTTTACCTCCCAATTCAAGCACTTTTTCAGCTGTGTAAGTAGCCACATTGCCCGAACCAGATATTGCAACAACCTGACCTTTTAAATCGTTAATTCCTTTTCGTTTCAACATATTCATCAGAAAATAAATATTGCCATATCCGGTTGCTTCCGGGCGAATAAGCGAACCGCCAAATTCAAGTCCCTTGCCTGTAAATGTACCAGTATTTTCATGAGCCAGTTTGCGGTACATGCCGTACATATAAGCCACTTCGCGGCCTCCAACACCAATATCACCGGCAGGAACATCCGTTTCAGGACCAATGTGCCGCCATAATTCCAAAATATATGCCTGACAAAAACGCATGATTTCAGCATCCGATTTGCCTTGCGGGCTAAAATCAGAACCGCCTTTGGCTCCACCCATTGGCAAAGTTGTCAACGCATTTTTGAATGTTTGTTCGAATGCTAAAAATTTGAGAATGGAAGGACAAACCGATTCATGAAAACGGAGTCCGCCTTTGTAAGGGCCTATGGCGTTGTTGTGTTGAACACGATAAGCCATATTTGTTTTTACATTTCCCCGATCGTCAACCCATGTTACACGAAATGAGAAGATTCGATCTGGAATACAAATGCGTTCGATGATGTTCTGTTTTTCGAATTCAGGATGCGCATTGTAGGTTTCTTCAATTGAGAGTAATACTTCTTCAACGGCTTGATGATATTCCGGTTCATTCGGAAACCGTTGTTTCAAATTGTCAAGAACTTGTTCAACTTTCATAATATTAATATTTTATATCTGAAGAAAAATTAATACTACAAAAATACATAAAAATATGAAATTGCAATTTATTTAACCATAAATAACATATTGTTTCGAAATAAACTCAATATTTCGCCTTATAAATATCATTTTGTCACTTTAACTTTTAAAATAATGCATAATATTCAATTCAATAGCATGAATTCAAAATTATCAAAATGACAATACACATATTCAGCAATCGAAACAATTTAATTGATACTAAATGATTTGATAAGAAGTTAAACTAACAATCGATTTTAAGGGAGTATCCGGAAAGTTGAACCAACAATTTTCTCATTTTGTCAATCATTGGTAAGTTGTCGTCAGTATGAATAACAATATCAGCAAGGGGAATTTTTACTTCATCGGGGAATTGATTGGCCATTCGGGCTTTAACCTGTTCAAGACTGACATGATCGCGTTTGATAACCCTGTTAATGCGAATTTGTTCAACAGCAGTCATCAATACAGTCCTATCAACCAGTTTATTGAATCCACTTTCAAACAAAATAGCAGATTCCATAAACAAAAACTGTTCTGAAGAATATTGCGAAATCCAATTTTTAAAATCGGTTTCAACAACCGGATGAACAATGTGATTTAATTGTGAAAGTATTTCTTGTTTTGCAAAAACAATTTTGGCCAGCAATGGTCGGTTTAAACCGAGTGAAGTGTAAATCTCTTCTCCAAACAATTGGATCAACCTCTGACGGATAATCGGATTTTCGTTCTGTAGTCTCCGTGCTTCCAAATCGGAATCATAAACATTATAACCAACCTCACGCAAACAATCTGCCAGTGTGGTTTTTCCACTGCCAATGCCTCCGGTAATCCCAATAATTAATGGTTGATGCATGATAAATACAGTTTACCCGTTTAAAGATTTACAAAATTAGCAATAATTCGTTGAATTCGCATTATTAAAAACCAAAACTAAAACCGATTGTAATTGTGGTATTTTTACCCTGCAAATATGCTGGCGTAAATAAATTAAGGTAACCTTGTGCAGTTTTACGAACTTCACCAACAATTGGTATTGAAGTCAGATTATACCCTTTAATATCGCTGTAAGAAACATTTATGATAGCGTAAGCATTATTTACTACTTCATATTGAGCATTGAATGCCACCGTATTATTGCTCCATGTAATTTCGCCTGGAGATGGCTGACTGATAATATTATCGACAGCAGCACGGTCATAAATATATTCATTTCCATGTTTTGCATCAGTATAAGACAGATTTAGATCGAGTCCACGAATTGGTTTATATCGCGCAGCCAGATAGATTTCAGTGGAATTATCGCCTAAATAACTTCCGAGATTGTAACCGTTTGAAGCCCAGGTCAAAACCGGAATAGAATGCTTATAATTTATGATATTAGAATTGGTATATTCTGCTACAATAGACAAATTATCAATGGGAAAATTACTCAGATTAGCTCCAACTTTATATGAAATCGGATTACGCTCTTTACTGCTTGGCAAAAAGCGACTCCACATTAAATCATCAATATATACCGAAGTAAAAAGGTGTAAATGATTTATATTTCTGGAACTGAAATTAAAAAAAAACTGTGAATTCTGATTTTCCAACCCTAATCCTTTTGTCAATGTATGATCTTCGGATTTATAAAATGCGATAGGAAAAAGATAGGCGGGTTGAATATCTTCCTCGGCATAAATAATCGAATTTCCGACAGACAAATTCAGGTTTCGAACCGGCGTAAAAGTAAACATGTTTGCTGCAATAAACTTGTTAGCCATACGTGCATGTTTTCCACCTGCATTATCAATATAATAACGTGTAGTATCAATGACATTTGACACCAACCAACCGTGAAAATATTGCATTTCGAACCATTTTGCTGGTTTCAAATGCAAAGTCAGCATTGGAAATGAAGGCGCACGACCCGAAAGAATATTGGAACCATGATAATTATCGCCCCAAACAACATTGTCTTTGACTAAACCAATTGAACCCCAGTTCCATGCATATTTTATCCCGCCACGCGAATCGCTGAAATCACCGCCGGTAGAAGATTCTTTGTATTCATAACCGGGAAAATCATTCAAATAGGTCGGGCGAGCCAAAAGTCCGGCCGAAACAGGCATATTTTTAATACCGGAAGCATCTAATGAAATATCGCGTAAACTTCCATAAATACTCAAATGTTTGCCAATCATCATTTGCAAATCGGCACCATACCAACGTTTTATTAACGTTCCATTTGCATTTGCAATAATATTCATTCCAATGATTGGTGCAATCCGTGCTCTGAAAACAGTGTCGATATAATTCACGGCAGGTTGCAAAAGAGCAGCAGTGAGGTTATCATTCTTTGCCAGTTTTACCATAGTTTCCGGCAATTTATTCTGCTCCAATGCAAATTCATTCAGGAAAAACTTAAGTTCATTCTGTTGGCGTTTATTTAATGAGTTGGAATGCGTTTTTGCTTCAAGCAATTTTTCAGTAATAAACGTTCTGGAAAAGGGTTTTGCAACAGAATTCAGTTCAATAATTCCATTAGTTGCCAATTCGTCAAGATAATCATAAATCCGTGTATATGAAATATGTTCCGGTATATCCTGTGCTGTAACAGAAAGTAAAAATATCGAAAATAAGAATGACAGGATGCTTTTCTTCATGATTTTACTTTATAAATTTTCTAACTACTTTTCATACAAAATACTTGCTGATGAGGGTGCAACAGTAAATTGTGTGTAATTAATCTGCGCCAAACCGGTTTCGTTAATTTGTCCGTCGTGACAAATAACCGTCCAGTCACCCTGAGGAATTTGAACCTTAACCGGTTTTCGATTTCCATTGAAAATCACCAGAATATCTCTCCAAATTTCATCATTTACATGGTCTGTCAACATATATGCCACCACATTTGGCGTTTTCAAATCGAGGAATTTCAAATGCTGTTGAACCATTTCCTGTGTTGGCAGGCGAAAAGCCGCATGACCTTTTCGCAAGGCAATCAGCGCTTTGTAATAATTGAAAATATCTTTGTGTACTGTTTTTGAATTCCAGTCAATTCGATTTATGGAATCCGGTGATTGATAGGTATTGTGAATGCCTTTTTTGTTTCGATACAATTCTTCGCCGGCATAAATAAACGGAACGCCTTGCGAAGTAAAAACAACGGTTTGTGCCAATTTGTCAAAACGAACCAACTCGTCGTCGGTAGCATTTGCCGGCTTAGATTCTTTGAGCTTATCAACCAGACACATATCGTCGTGACATGATACATAATTGATAATTTGAGTCGGATTATTCACATACGGCGCTTTCGAATAAATGAGTTTTGAATAATCAATGCTGTCGTGCTGAGTTGCACCAACGACACCAAATTTTACACTTTCTTCCAAACTGTCAACTCCTGAAACAAAACCCGGAATTTGTTGATGCATCCAACTGCCTTTCAAAGCATCACGAATATCGTCGCTAAAAACAGCAATATTTTCCAGTTGTTTGGCGTTTTTCTTTATCGCCCGTTTTTCTTCTGCCAATGGTGAAGCTCCTGCAGTCCAGCCTTCGCCGTACATAAAAATGGTCGGATCAATTTTGTCTAATGCTGCCCGAATGGCATTCATAGTTTCAATATCATGAATTCCCATCAAATCAAAACGAAAACCATCGACATGATACTCAGAAGCCCAGTAAACAACCGATTCAATCATAAATTTTCGCATCATAGCTCGTTCTGAAGCCGTTTCGTTACCGCATCCGGAAGCATTCGACCAGGTACTGTCAGCATTCTGGCGATAGAAATAATTGGGAACCAATAAATTGAAATGAGAATTCTTACCATTGGCAGTATGGTTGTAAACCACATCCATTATCACCCGAATGCCTGATTTATGGAGTGATTGAACCATTTGTTTAAATTCAAGAATACGGGTTACCGGATTATTAGGATTCGTGGAATAACTTCCTTCCGGAACGTTATAGTTTACAGGATCATAACCCCAGTTATATTTATTTTCAGCCAGTCGGGTTTCATCAATCGATGCAAAATCAAAAACCGGCAATAAATGAACATGCGAAATTCCTAATTCCTTTAAATGATCTATTCCGGTAGCTTCACCTATCGTGTTTTTAGTTCCACGTTCGGTAAATGCCAGAAATTTCCCTTTATTTTTCATTCCCGAATTTGGAGAAACAGAAAAATCCCGAACATGAACTTCGTATAACGAAATATCGGTAAAGTTTTTAAGCGGTGGACGAACATCATTTTCCCAACCGGACGGATTTGTTTCTGCAAAATCAATAATAGCAGCACGTTTGCCATTTACACCGGTTGCTTTCACCCATATTCCGGGAGTTTCTTCGAGCCATTTTTCGCCTATTTTTACCTGGAAAGTATAGAATTTCCCTTTTAAATTCTTATCAACTTTCACTAACCATGTTCCTTTTTCCGAACGGTTCATATCAATCATCTGATAA
>CAIYTJ010000541.1 GCA_903929065.1 uncultured Bacteroidales bacterium
GCAGAACTGGCAATTGGTTTGGTCGGACGAATTTAATGGAACAACGTTAGATAATACTGTTTGGGCACCCGTAAATATGGGTACCGGTTTTGGAAACAAAGAATTGCAGTATTACAGCGGTCGTTCACAAAACCTGAGTGTTCAAAACGGGAATCTGGTTATAAACGCCTTGTTGGGAACTTACACCGTTGGTACTACTTCCTGGAAATATACTTCTGCGAAAGTAAGTACTCAAAACCTGAAAAGTTTTTTATACGGAAAAATTGAAGCCAGAATTAAATTACCCGGTGCCGGAAACGGAACTTGGCCTGCATTCTGGACTCTTGGATACGGCAGTTGGCCATCTTGTGGCGAGTTAGATATCTGCGAATTTCAGGGATCAGCTCCTGATCAGTATCAGAGTAATATACACACTCAAAATTATAACGGAACAAATGGAACAAACTTTCATTTGGTAAAGCCTTATCCCGGAATTTCAAATGATTTTCACATTTGGGGTATTGAATGGACGCCAACTACTTCAACAGCTCCTGCAAAAATTAAATTTTTCTTTGATGGCGTGCAGTATTGGACGTATAATTCATTGTCTGTTACTGCGGCTGATTATCCGTTTAATAATCAAATTTATGTTATTCTGAATCTGGCTATTGGCGGAACAATGGGTGGAACGGTTGATGATGCTATCTTCCCTAAACAAATGCTGGTAGATTACGTCCGCTATTATCAGGATGCTTCAACGGGCACGGATGATATCATTTCATTGGAAAAACCAACAATGAAATCGTTATTCAGCGATAACTTAAATATTAATTTTCCATCATCATTGAACGGCAAAAAATCTATTTCACTGATAGACCTCAACGGAAAACTGGTTTTCAGTTCTTCTACAGATAATTCAACTTTTGAAATTGATGGAAATCAACTGCATAAAGGTATGTATCTGGTAAAAATTGAAACCGGAGGAAAAGAATTTACTCAAAAAGTAATTAAAAACTAACTATTGTGATGAGGAACAGAAAAATCGCTTTGGGCATTTTGTTTAGTTTGATACTGTTATCGGTTTCGGTTTCAGGTCAAAACGCAAAAAGTTTTAAACGTGGACTGGCATACGACATTCCTTATGCCGAAGATGTACCAACACTTAGCAAAGGTATTTCATGGTATTACAATTGGGGAACAGCACCCGGAATATTTGTAAAAAACATGTTTGATCCTTACCTGGAATACCTTCCTATGTGCTGGAATGGTGTTGATACAGTAGCTTTAAAGGCGTTTTATTCAACTCATCCCAATATTAAATACATTATGGCTTTTAATGAGCCTAACTTTAAAGCACAAGCCAACCTGACTCCTGCTCAGGCAGCTGCTAAATGGCCGTTGATTCAACGGATAGCCAAATTATATAATTTGAAAATAGTAGGACCGGCACTTAACTATTGTTCATCTACCGGAGCTGTTTCGGCAAATGGTGTTACATACACTGATCCGATAAAATATTACGACGATTTCTTTGCAGCATGTCCCAATTGTCAGGTTGATTATATTACCGGTCATAATTATATGAATTCATTTGTGTCAGTATTAAATGATATTACCCGCTACAAAAAATACAATAAACCAATCTGGTTAACTGAGTTTTGCGAATATGATGGCACACAGACGTTAACGGCTGATACTCAAAAAGATTATATGGTCGAATTGCTCAACGGCTTGGAAAACGACACCTGTATTTACCGTTATTCGTGGTTTATCGGGCGGAATGGAAACGGTGCAACAGCATTTCCATACAATTCGCTTCTTTCGGATTTGATGACAAATGCCGATCGTGGTAAAGCTACCGAATTAGGCGATATTTATCTGCACATGATGCAAAACGATAAAAACTTTTATTACAGTGCCACAGATACCATTCAGGCAGAAAAATTTTCAAATGAGCACAGTATCAGTTTACGCCGTTTAGATGCTGCCACAGGTAATTTATATTTGAATGACTTTTATTTTAAAGATTGGGCAGCTTATCAGGTAAATCTTCCGGAAAGTAAAACATATACCATTACTTTCAAAATGGCC
>CAIYTJ010000542.1 GCA_903929065.1 uncultured Bacteroidales bacterium
AATAAAAATAAATTTAAATTTATCAGGAGATTGCTTGTTCAGAGCAATCTCCTGATAAAAAACAGGTACTTTTAAGGTAATAATAAATTATAAAATAGCAGAAATGAATCAGTTAAAAAAGCTCCTTTTCGGGATAGTAATTATTGCATGTTCAATTCAAGTTGTACATTCGCAAAATTCGAATTTTATTAGTCCTCTAAAATCAAACGCTTCAAGTTTGGCAGGTTATCAATTAGTTTGGCAGGATGATTTTAAAGGAACAACGCTGGATGAGACCAATAACTGGGTGATTGAAGTAAACGGTGATGGCGGTGGAAACAACGAATTACAATATTATCGCAGAGAGAATATTTCGGTAGGAAATGAACCTGTCAGCGGTAAAAGTTGCTTGATTATTACAGCCAAACTTGAAAGTTTTAGCGGGAAGGTTTGCACATCCGGTCGGTTAAAAACTATCGGAAAAATGCAGTTCAAACACGGAAGAATTGATGCAAGCATAAAACTTCCACATACTGCCAATGGCCTATGGCCGGCATTCTGGATGATGGGTGGCGATTATCCATTGGTGGGATGGCCAAAATGCGGCGAAATTGATATTTTGGAAATGGGGAACACCAACGGAATTAATGCTGGTACGCAAGATAAGTATTACAGCAGCCATTACCATTGGGGCGAAAGCTGGAATGGTGGCTCATATCCTAATTGGGGACAAGCAGCAACATCTACTTATGGCGTTCAGGATGATTTCCACTTATATACATTGATTTGGAACGATACTTATTTGGAAACATACCTCGATTTAGATAAATATCCTAATGCTACTCCTCTTGCTCATATGCTAATTAACGGTACGGATGTGGCTGGTAATGCTGCCCATTATTTCCATAAACAATTTTATGTGATTTTTAATCTTGCCATCGGGGGAAATTTCACAGGTATTACCGGAAACAGTAATATTGGAAAAATAACTGCGCTGGCTAGTGGCAGTGCCAATATGTATGTTGATTATGTAAAAGTGTATCAACAAGGTGTAACGGGTGAAGAATATAGCGGTCCTGTTTTAGCACCAAATGGAATAAACGAATTGAGTGCTCAAAATCAATTTAAAATTTATCCGAATCCAACCAAAAATTTGATTAATATTGAAGCCGATTCTGAAATTTCAAAGGTAACACTTATCTCAATGTCCGGCCAGGAAGTGATGAGTGTTTCAAATACTAAATCAATTAGCACATCAGGATTATCTTCAGGAAATTACCTGATAAAGATTGTGGATGTGAATGGAAAAGCTGAAACGCACCAGATTACCAAGCAATAAAAATTAGATTTTTCAATACTTTCAGCTAAACTCAACGAAAAACGCTTTGTAAACTCGTTTTGCTGAAATTAAATTATCCAGGAACTCCCTAAAATGGTAATGACTGCCATTTTAGGGTGTTTTATAAAAAAGAACAACCAATTTTCACTTAATATGAGGTCGATAAAATTATTTCTGGCAGCAAGTATTTGTTTTGTGACATCACTTACAACGGCAGGAACATACACACCACCGCAAAACTATCGTATTAAATATAATTTTAACTACGATTGGAAATTTATTAAATCGGATGTGACTAATTCTCAATTGGTAACATTTAATGATGCAGGTTGGCAATCTGTGAGTTTACCACACACATTAAATGATTATGATTTATTTGACACCTGGATTACCGGAAGCGGAAACTACGGCTGGACAGGCAAATCATGGTACAGGAAACATTTCAAACTAGACGCTTCTCTGACCGGTCGACGGGTTGTGGTTGAGTTCGAAGGAATCCGCCAGGCTGCAGAATTTTATATTAATGGAACCTGGGTTGGACGATTTGAAAACGGTGTCTCTCCGTGTGGAATTGACATATCAAATTATGTAAATTTTGGTTCAACCGAAAATGTGTTAGCCGTCAATGTGGATAATACACTTGGATACAAAGAAATAGCAACAGGTATAACTTTCGTGTGGAATACACCGCCCTTTTTCCCCGATTTTGGAGGAATTGTGAGTAATGTGAATTTGCATGTGATGGATAAAATTTATCAGACTCTTCCGTTGTATGCTAATCTTGGAACAAGTGGAACGTATGTTTATCCTTCAAATATTAACTTTGGAGCAAAAACGGCTGATATTACAGTTCAGTCAGAAGTTAAAAATATGTATGCTGATTCGTTGCTGGTTGATTATGCTATCGCCATTGTTGACAGAGATGGAAATGTGATAGCAAAAGATACGTTGAAAGCCAGTACGGTTCATGCTGCTGAAACCAAAATTATTTCAAAAACGCTGCCAATGACCAATATCCGTTTTTGGTCGCCCGGTTATCCGAATTTGTACAAGGTTTATACTCAGTTGATTAATAAGGGTAAAGTATTGGATGTTTATGAAACACCGCTTGGTGTTCGAAAAGTTGAATTCAATGTTGCCACCGGTCTTACCATCAATGGAAATTTTTTGTATTTAAAAGGGTATGCTCCGCGTACAACCATGGAATGGGTGGCAGTTGGACAAGCACCAAACTGGCTGGCAGAATATGATTTTAGTTTAATCAAACAGGCAAATGGTAATTTTCTTCGCCCCATGCATGTAACACCAAAGAAACGTGATGTCGAAGCTGCTGATAAATTTGGAGTGATTTATGCTTGTCCGGCAGGTGATGCTGAAGGTGATGCCACAGGTCGCCAGTGGGATCAACGTGTAGAAGCGATGCGAAATGCGGTTATTTATTATCGGAATAATCCTTCAGTTGTGTTTTTTGAAGGTGGTAATCAAAATATTATACCAGAGCATATGCAGCAAATGCTGGATGTCAGGAAAACATGGGACCCGTATGGTGGTCGTTTTGCCGGAACGCGTTCTGTCGATGCCACTTTGGCCGGAATTGAAGAATACGGTTCTACTATGGATGGGTTAGGCGGTTCTTCCACCATTCCGGTTTGGGATGCTGAATATGCCCGTGGTGAATCTCCACGAAGAGTTTGGGACAAATATTCTCCTCCAAGTTTTGGATATCGAAACATTGTTGATACAACCAAAAATAAAATTGTTGAATATCCGACTGATGATTTTTTGTATAATAGTACTGAAGATTTAGCCCGAAATAATGTAAAAAAATACAACGATCGCTGGATCAGACGAGGCGGCCTGGGCTTAACTTCAATAATGTGTGGTGGTGCAAAAATAATTTTTGCTGATGGAGTAAGTCATGGTCGAATGACAAATGCCGAACTTTGTCGGGTTTCAGGAACAATGGATGCTGCCCGATTACCAAAAGAATCGTATTATGCCATGAAAGTAGTTCAAAGTGATACTACCGATATGGAGATTCTCGGGCATTGGACATATCCTGCTGGAACAGTAAAACCAGTTGTTGTTATTTCTAATACATCTGAAGTAGGACTTGCCACTTATGATCAATCCGGCAAACTGATTAAAGATTACGGGAAAGGAGTTTTGACTAATAACTTTGATTTTGCATTTGCTAATGTTGCTTTTCAACCCGGTAAAATTGTAGCTACAGGTTATGTAAACGGTGTTCCAAAAATTACGCGCCAGATTGTTACTGCTGGAACGCCTGCTAAACTAAAAATTACCCCGGCTTTAGGTCCAAACGGTTTTATTGCAGATGGTTCTGATATTGCTATGTTTGATGTGGAAGTGACTGATGCAAATGGTGTTCGTTGTCCTACGCAGGATGGACGTGTCAATTTTACCTATTCTGGTCAGGGAGTTTATTTAGGAGGTTATAACAGTGGAATTCAATATAGTAATGCTGATGCAAACGGCATTCGAAAGGATACATTGCATACCGAATGTGGAATAAACCGTATTTTTGTTCGTGCCACCAGAAATGCCGGTAGTTTTACGTTGAATGCAACTTCAACGGGTTTAACTTCGGCTTCCTCTACAATTGTTTCTCAACCATTTTCAGTAATTGATGGCTTAACATTGCAGCGACCACAGGGATATACCATTCTTGCCGGCGATCCGCCGTTATTACCCATCTTTCATTTTGACGATGTGCTAAATGCAGAAATAAATACCGATGTTATTTCTTCAATTAGTACGTTGTCTGGTGTTCCAAATCCATTACCGATTAAAATTACGGCTACCGGATATACTGCAAGTTATTCAATAAATGGAGGGGCTTTTACTTCAGCCGATGGAACAGTGAAAAACGGTGAACAGATTCGCATCAAAATCACTTCCGATCAGCAATATCTGACTAAAAGATTTGCAACTATAGATATTGGAGGAACAAAAAATATATTCAGTGTAACAACAAAAAAAGCACCTGCTGCTTCTCCAAATCTTGCATTGAATAAACCTGTTGCAGCTTCTTCCTCGCAAGCAGGAAATGAAATTATTAAGGTAAACGATGGTAGTACAACCTCACGTTGGGCGGGTGCCACAAATACGTATCCACAATCCTTTGTTGTGGATTTATTGAAATCATATAAAATCGACAGCATTGAATTTATGCCCTATGGAAGTCGCGATTACCAGTTTACATTGGAAGGTTCTCAGGATAGCATCAGTTTTTACACCTTGTCCGATCAGTCAAAGAATACGTTGAGCTTACTTACAGTACCAATTAAATTCAATGCACAATATGCCAGATATGTTCGTATGAATATAACAGGTGCAGCCACATATACCGGAAAATGGACTACGATTTATGAATTCCGTGTGTTTGAAGCTGCAAAAGATACAGTTCCGAATCAGTTCCACATTATCCCTCAAACAGGTGCTGATTTATTCTCCGAAGGGATTTCGGCTCCGTTTATCGTTACCGGAATTGATGGTCCGACTACAATAATTTTATCAAATAATACTGAAATTGCAAGTTACTCGGTTAATAATGGAATGTTTAATACTGATCCAACTATGGTAAAGAATAACGACACCATTCGGGTAAGGTTAGGTACCGGTTCACAATATAATAATACATATTCAGTTAAAGTAACTATTGGAGGAGTCTCTGATATTTTCAGGATTACAACAGTTTCTGATATAAGCGGATTGGATAATTTGAATCGTCAAGGTACGATGACTCTTTATCCGAATCCAACTACCGGAATAATTAAAATCAGTGGTGACCTGGAAGAGGGAAATCTGGAAGTCTATGACGTAGCCGGACAAAAAGTGAAAAGTAACTGGATAAAAAATACAACTGATTATCAATTGAATCTGACTGGATTTAATCCGGGAATTTATCTGATTAAATACTTCACTAAATCAAAAGTTTATCACAGTCAGATTGTATTGAAATAGTATTAATCAATTCGGACATCAAAAAAACAACCAGGCTTTAAACAGTCTGGTTATTTTTTATACGCTTTTTAGAAACCTATTTTAAGCTTCTCTGAATAAGTTTTATCGTTGCTTTAATACCTTGATCTTCCGTCAGTCTTTCTCCTTCATATTCAATGCCTAAATAGCCATTGTAGCCGGATTTTGAAACGATTTTCAGCATCTTGGGATAATCGATTTTAGTTTCATTGCCATTTTCATCAAAATCATAGCTTTTGGCACTGACACCTCTTGCAAAAGGCATCATTTTTTCAACTGCTTCGTACCGGTTTATCTTATCAAAGTTCCCAAAATCGGGCAAAACTCCGCAATTACTTCGGTGAACTGCTTTGATGGCAGGAATTAACCAGTCAGGATTTGAAGAATTTCCCCAGTGGTTTTCCACTATCACGTTGATGTTGAATTTTGAGGCATAATCACATAGTTTTGTCAATCCATCGATAACCGCTTTTTGAACTACTTCAGGACTTCCATCGCCGGCAGCATTTACACGAATAGAATAACAACCCAAAAAACTTGCTGCTTTAACCCATTTGTAATGATTTTCAACGGCCTGATTACGTTTTTCAAAACAAGTGTCGCCCAGATTTCCTTCACCATCAACCATAATCAGGTTTGAAATAACGTTGTATTTCAGGCATTCGTTTTTTAATTTCTTAAGATAAACACTGTCTGTAACTGAAGTTTTGCCATCGAAAAGGATACTGACATATTCAACTACGCCAATTCCATATTGCGTTCGGGCAATACGTGGGAAATCCAGATTTGTTATTTTTCCGGATTGTATGGCGCGATGCAACGACCATTCGGCTAATGAAAGTTTTATGTGGTTTTGTCCCATCGAAATGCCGGAAATACTGATTACCGAAAGTAAAATGACAAGTTGTTTTTTCATTTTATCATCATCTTAATCCAGTGTAGCTTTTCTGTTATCTTTATTCACACTCTCGCCTTTGTTATTGATTATGTGCCTGATAACGCTTGTGTTGTTGCCGCTTAGCCAAAAAGTAACAGTATGATGAATGTTGTTTTCAAGTGAATCGG
>CAIYTJ010000543.1 GCA_903929065.1 uncultured Bacteroidales bacterium
AAGGCTGGCGGCAAGGTTGGGCGCAAAGAGGGTTTTAGAAAAGATAACGAAGCATTATTGACCGAGCATAAAGATGTCGCTAAACTATTGAAACAAGGCTTATCAGTTCGTAAGGTTATGAAATTAACTGATAAGAGCAGCGGCACTATACAGAAAGTCAAAAAATTAGTGGAACAAAAATAAGAGAGCCTATTATTGAAAAAAGCCTTACTTCCCAAACAGGATAGTAAGGCTTTTTAGTATAAGGGTTATTCGTTTTTTACCTGATTAATTTTTAAATGGGTAAATGTATCGTTGAACTTTACATTAGGCGTATCAACGATCTCCGCATCAAACGCTTTAAGATAATTTTCTGTAATTCTTATGTTCGTATGCCCTAATCCTTTTGAGATTTCATAAATGCGCTTCGGGTCCATATCAAACAGCAGGCTTGCGTAAGTATGTCTTGATATATGACTGGTTAAGTTTAGCGATATATTGAAAGCCGCCTGTATTTTTTTGAGGTTTCTATTATATACGACCTCCTTGGATTGTATCTGGTTATACTGATACCTGCTTAACTTCGTATCTTGGTTAAACACAATATCTTTAAAGTCTTCGTTTTTTAAGGCAGGGAAAATAAAATCTTTGGGATGCTTCACGGCATACTCCACTAAACCTTTATTAAGCAGGTATGTGATTTTAAGAAAATACTTACTTAATCGCTCCTTCATTTTTTCAACCTTCTCAAACAATGTTTCATTAGCGGGAATAAAGCCCAGCTTATCTTGGGTTTCTAATGATTGCCTGAAATAGCCACGGGTAATATCCTCATACCTAACTCCCATTTCGTAATAGTTGAGCTTCTCAATTTTTCCCGCTTCAAGCTCTATCGCATATTTTTCGGTCAATATACTTGTAAGGTCAGGTTTAATATAATCCTTCAAAATAAGCAGCAGATTATCGTTTATTAAAATTGAGTTAGGCTTTTTAGTTTTGAACTGGAAAAAGTCAATCCTGCTTTCCGGTCTGTTGATATTTTCAAACCTGATAGTGAATAAATCGCTCACTCTTAATCCCTGGCAGAAGATTTGAAACAGGAATTGGTTTCTCGTATTGAAAAGCGGGTGCGTATTTTCAAACTGATGAGAATACATAAGCTGAACCTCTAATTTATTCAGCCGTTTATTTTCAACGGGCAATCGCTTATTTACAAAAAGTGCGAAAGGGTCTTTACCGTAGGAGGTATATACTCCTAGTTTGAGCGCCTGATTATAGAGCCGCTTAAAGCATTTCAAATAATTTTTGGAGGTATTTTCCTTTATTGATGTGCCTTTGCTGGTTTTTTTTGAGAGAACATAGGTTTCAAAATCTCTTACAAGGTGCGTTGTAATTTGAGAAAACAACAAATCGGCAGATCCTTTGGTCTCAAGGAACCCCATCAAGTGGAAATATGCGGTTTTATATCTTTTATAGGTGCCGATTTTACCCCGTAGCTCCAATTGTATTAATTCAGCATTTAAAAAAGCTATGAATGATAGCTTACCATTTGCTTTTGTCTTATCAGCATTACCAGATGCTTTGTAAGTGTTCCGCAGTTCTGTAATCTTATTTTCTATAAGTTCATTGAGCCGCTCTCTATCGTCAGGGTCAAAATCTTTATGTATTCTTAACTGGTGCGTATTATCGTTCCAAAACCTTTCATGTATGCTTTCTTTTAAAGAAACATAGGTTGATTTGCGATTGCTGGTAATGCGGATATTTAATATCCCAAACTTATCAGTTTTAAACTTTTTTTTGAGACACGGAGTAAGCGTTAAAGACATATTTTGAGGTTCTCCACCGAAGATAGTGTAAAACAAGTGTAAAACATCATAACGATAGAAAAGACAGAAATAATTTATAATCTACTGATAATCAATACTAAAATATAGAGCAAGTAGAACCGCCGGCTCCACATTTGACACTCATTAAGACCTTTTGAT
>CAIYTJ010000544.1 GCA_903929065.1 uncultured Bacteroidales bacterium
AATCTGCGTATTGGTCATACCCAATCATACTACCGTTACAAAGAAACATTGTATCTTGTAAATATTGATGATGATGCCCCATACAAACAAGGTAATAATTAGCTTTTGAAAATTTACGCATGATGTATTTACGGGCGGGGATATATAAACCACCTACGCCATCAAGATAACGAAAACCATGATGTCCATGTACAAAACCAATTTTCAAACCATAGATTTCAACCGTAGCCACACTTCCCTTTGGTGCAATCATTTTAATCCTACTTTCGTTTTTAAAGTGGAAACCAATATCGTCATAAAGTATATATTCTAATGAATTATCTTCCTCTGTTGACTTCCACACCTTTTCTGTTATTCGTGCATGATTGCCATGATTGTACGGTATGGTAATCTTTAAATTTGTTTCCTTTAAAAGAAACTCAATACCACTTATAAGCAAATCTCTTGCAAAGCAAACAGCCTTTGTTGTACCTAATTGGCATATCTTTAAATTCTCAAAATGGATGTTTCCCGTAATGAAATCGCCTCCAAGCCACAAAACAAGGTTCTTAACCTTTACATTTTGTTCTGCTTCTTTTAATAATATCACAACCGCCTGAAAGAATTGTTTTGCCCTTTTTTCTGCTATTTCTAAATTGTACTCATTAGGGTACATTATTTTATTAGGGTCAACCCTTTGTTCTAAATGCCAATCAGATGCCAATACTACCGCCGTAGCTTCGTGGCTTCCCTTTGTTTTAGATACCGAAATTTTGTAGTGATTTACGGGGCTTAAATATTCTTTTATTGAAACAAGTTTTGATAACCTTTCATTCTCTTTAAGAAGTTCTTTTATTTGGGATTTACTTTTGTTTTCATCTTCCCGCTTATGCCTTACTTGTTGTAATTGTTCAACCGTTATTGGTTCTGTATTTGATTTTTCGGCTAATACGGGATTACCGCCACCGTATCTAACAACCCTATGCGGTAGTTTTAATGTTTTAATTCCCCGTTTTCTGATTGAATCCCCTGATAAACCACCGCAAAGTTTCCCAATTTCATCATAAGTTTTCGTATTCCAATTTGATTTTATAATCTCATAGATTTGATTATTATTCATTAGAATAAAATTTGGTTATGTAAAGGTAAAGGAAAATATTAATACAACTAACGGTAAAGTTCGTGTGTATCTATGTTGGTATATGTTTTTACTAATTTTCTTAAATCTTCACCACATTTTTGAGCCATGTTACATTTATCATCTAAGCCCATTTTTTCACCTTCCTGTAATTCGTAAATCTTATCCATCATTGCTGACATGAATATTTTTGTGGCTGCCCTGAATCCATCTATGGTATAGTTTGGTTTATTACCTACATTAACTTCATATTCAAATAACGCTGCTTCTATTTCTGTAAGTATCTTACTTAATTGTTCACCTATCATTTTGATTGTGGTTTAGTGGTAGTTGTTTCGGAAGTATTAATAATGAAGTCGCAGAATAAAATTATTCCTGCATTTTTATAATATTCTGCGGGAACTTTTTTATTTAGGTTACGAGCCATAATAGCATCATGTTTTAATTTTAAGATGCTTTGCTTGTCTATTATAAGGTACTCTTTTTTTGATTGTGGCATGATATTTATTTTTGATTAATCCCACTCTAAGGATGACATATTTCTCGATTCGATTAAGCAAGACAAAGCCGTTAGTACATCACAATGGTAAGTAATGCTATCACCGTCTTTTAACATTCCTGTATGGACACCTAATTTTTCACCAAACTGTTTTAAGGTAAATTGTGGGTATTCTTTTTTAAGAATGTCTTTTATTTCTTTTGTTATAAAACCCTCCTGATGCTTAGTTGGATAGTTATTAACTAAATCCTTTAATTCGGAATATTCTTTATTGGTCATAGTTATTTATTTTTATTTTCTGATAGAGTTTAAATAATTCTATTTTAGCCTGTGCAAGCAATATACTTATCGGGCTATAATCTTCCATTGAAATACCAGTTTTTGCCAAATCAATGTGAACTTGTCCATAATTTCTTCCAACTCTTTTAATAAAACTTCATTTTCAGCTACTATTGTTTCTTTGTTCATGGTTTATTTATTTTTTAAAGGATAATTCTAATATTTTTTCTTGTACTACACAAGCAAAATTTATATATTTATCATCCCATAACAAGAAAGATGTAATTATTAAAATTAAAAGAAATGGCATTGAACAAATCATCAGTAATAAAAAAACAAATATTCGTATCATAATTACTATTTTAATTGGTTATAGGTTTATAGTTTAATTAATTTGTAATTTTCTTTTAGCCAGTCTTTAAAACACTCTGTTGTTCCAATGTATTCATATTCTTTTGTTTCTTTAAATGATTTCCATGACGCCTGCCAGAAGGTGACCACGGTGGTGCGGCCAGATACGCCGGACATCATTCATCAGTGGCATCCCGACTCGTGGCGGGGGGAAGTCAGGAAGTACAAGAACTACGTGCCGCCTCCAGGTGAGGAAGGCGCTCCAGGGGAGGGGACTTGTGATCATCGTGCCGGAATCGGTGGCCCAGAAGCTGGCGGCTGAACACGAAAAGCGGATCAAGAAAGAGGCCCAGGCAGCACGGGAGCACTATCTCCAGCGCATGGCTGAGAAGTTGCAGGCACGTGTGAAGCCTGTGCAGGACCCCGAGGCCCGCACACAGGTGATGAACCTGTGCCGCCATCTGATGAGTTATGGGGGCCGGATCGTTCCGCCCTCAACGCGGAGAT
>CAIYTJ010000545.1 GCA_903929065.1 uncultured Bacteroidales bacterium
ATTGACGTTGTCCCTGGAAACCTGAAGCAATTGCATTATGACCAAGAGCCTCTTCACCAAAACCAAGTTCGCGTAATTTAGGATTACCAATCATTAAGTCGCGAATAATCAATGTCATTTTCACTACAAATTCCCATTCCTTATCTAAAATTTCGCGTGATTTTGTAGTATGAGGTGGATTTGTATTTGGACCTTCGTTTGATTTACAGTTTTTTACTGTCCAATCCATGGCCTTTTTAAATTCAACCGGATCAAAAATTCCTAATTTCTCCCGACGCAGAATTTCACTCATATCCACATATTCGTTGCGCATTCCAAGATATTCCTGAAAGAAGTTAGCGTCAACAATTGAACCTGCAATACCCATTGAAACGGAACCTATTGAAAGATAAGACTTTCCTTTCAATGTAGCTGCTGCAACACCAGCTTTGGCAAAGCGTAATAATTTTTCCTGTACATCGGCTGGAATTGAATTATCACCACCGTCCTGAACATCGCGTCCATAAATTCCAAAAGCAGGCAAGCCTTTTTGGTTATGTCCTGCCAAAGCTGCTGCCAGATAAACTGCTCCGGGACGCTCTGTTCCGTTGAAACCCCAAACAGCTTTAATGGTATGCGATTCAACATCAATTGTTTCGCTGCCATAACACCAGCATGGTGTAACCGTGATAGTTACTGTAACGCCTTCTTTCTTGAATTTTTCGGCACATGCAGCTGCTTCATCCACACGACCGATTGTTGTATCGGCAATCACACATTCGTATGGAGTTCCATCGCTGTATTTTAAATTAGAACTCAGAAAATTGGCCAGATTAACAGCCATATTCATGGTTTGTGCTTCCAATGATTCACGCACACCACCCTGGCGGGCGTCAATTGTTGGGCGAATACCAATTTTCGGATTACTTCCCTGTAAACGACCGATTTTGTCTTTTCTGATTTGTGTAGTTGAAGTGTATTCTCCTGTCATTGAACCTGATTTCATGATTTATTATTTTTGAAGTTTATTTTATTTTTTAAAATTATTATTGTGCTGAACTATGCTGCTTTTTGATAAAGAATTTGAATTAAATCGATTTTCTAAGAATTAACTTTGTGGGAAGATACTCTTGTACAGGTTGTTTAGCTGTTACAAATCGAGCAGCCATTTCTCCCATTAGTCCAAAATCTATGCTTATAGCTGAAACTCCGTTTTCAATAACTTCGAGGATTGGATTATCATTATAAGCAATCAATCCAATATCACTTCCAATTGAAAGTCTGGAAGCATCAGCATCTTTAATAATTTTCACCATATCTTCAGGTAAAATGCACAGATAGACCGTTCCTGCTTCAACTCCATGCCAGTCTGAATCTTTTCGGAAAACTTCGAATGCAAAATTATTTTCTTTACAAAACCGTACGAAATAATCAATAGAACTTATTGGATGACAAAGTTCTTCAGGGAAAACAAAAGAAAATTTTCGATATTTTTGCAATGAATTTTTGCACGAACAAAGACAATCATAAAATGATTTATCAAAATCCTGACAAATATATGAATAAGATGACTTTTCAAAATTACCAAAATCCAGTAAAAGCAATTTGTTGCTTGGTATTATTTTCAATGCATCCGAAAAATGTTCATTCGAAAAATTCATCACTACATACATGCTGTAATTCCCAATACTTTCTCTCACAATTGTTTCAAACAAATGTTCGTTGTATTGATGGAATATCAAATCAACTTTATAATTATCAGGCAAATTGGCAACAAACCGGTGATATAAATTTTGTTTAAATGACGAATAGGTGTCAAGCAAAAGTAATATCCGATTTACCTGGCCGGTAACAAAATAACCTTTTTGAGGAGTTGAATCAATCAATCCTCTTTTTTTTAATTCATTATATGCTTTAAAAACCGTATCGCGCGAAACCTTGTGATTTGAGCTCGCTTCATTGATTGATTGCAAATTATCACCCACCTTCAATTTTCCCTGCATGATAGAAAGACTTATTCTATCCGCAAGGATTTTGATTTTTGAAGAAGAATTTGAAAATTTAATTTGCGACATTGCGAATTAGTTTTTTAGGATTCCGATAACTTTATGACCTCTAAGCGCGTAATATGCGATAAATGCAAAGAACGGAATAGGTGCTAAAAACCCGATTGACATTCCAAAATTATCAGCAATTAAGCCCATTAAAGGTGGAAATACAGCTCCACCAACAACTGCCATTACCAAAAAAGAGGATGCTCTTTTAGTTTGTGGTCCCAAATCTCTAATTGCCAACGCAAAAATTGTCGGGAACATAATCGACATTACTAAAAACACCGAATAGAGTGAAATTAAAGATACCCAACCTAACTTCAGGCTCACCACCGGTAATAGAATTGCAGCTAATCCGGCACAAAATGCCAATAATTTGGTTGGTTTTACCAGCGACATTAAGTAACTACCACTTACCCTGCCAATCATAAATAAGGCAAATCCGATACTTAAAAAGTAAGGCGCTAACTTCACATCAAACCGTGGATGTTGTCCTGCATCAGTCACAAAATTAATAAGATAACTAAAAATTCCTGTTTGTGCAGCTACATATGAAAATTGAGCTATCACTCCAAGTACAAAATGAGGTTGCTTTTTTAGTGGAATGTGAAAGGTTGGTTTTTCATCTGTTGTATCAACAAAGCCATGTGCGTGAACTTCATCTTCTTCGCTAATTTCAGGAAGTTTCAAGCGCATAAACACAAATGCAACAGTCAAAACCAATAATCCAATCACTAACATTGGCAAAATCGTAGAGTAAAATTTCTCTCCTTCCACTTCGCTCGTTCCGTTGTAAATATATAATGCAATAAGTGGTCCCAGTACCCATGCTAATCCATTAAAAGATTGAGAAAGGTTGATTCTTCTTTCGGCAGTTTCTCTTGGTCCTAATTTTGTAGTATATGGATTTGCTGCCGTTTCTAGTGTGGCCAAACCACAACCTAAAAGGAATAAACAGGTTAGAAAAAGCCAGAACGACTCAAATCCGGCTGTAGCAGCAATAAGTAATGCGCCTGAAGCAAAAAGGAATAACCCTAAAACAATTCCTTTTTTATATCCATATCGCTTCATAAAAATACCGGCCGGAATAGCCATGCTGAAATAGGCACCGTATAATGCAAATTGAATAAAACTCGATTGCCATTTATGTAAATGTAAAATCTGTTGAAAATGTTTGTCCAACGTATCCAACATTCCGTGAGCAAGTCCCCACAAGAAAAATAGTGAAGTGATAAAAATAAACGGAAGTTTGTATTCATTAGTGACAAGCTTTGGATGTGACATAAAATGTGTGTTTTTTATAGATTAAATATTCGTTCCATTAAAGTCCATTTCTCAGAAGAAGTAGCTCCGGGCTTGGTAAGTTGAAATTTTGACATAAATTCCTCCCATTCAGCCTGACGATTGAGAGTTGCAAGTTTTGTGAATGCCAAATCCCAATCAAATTCCGGTACAGTTTCAACAATCATAAAAAGCCGATTTTCGTTGATATAAATTTCCATATCCAAAATGCCGACTTCTAATATTCCCGCAGGAATTTCCGGCCATCGATTCTCGTTTTTATGCCAGAATTTGTATTCCTCAATCAGTTTTGGATCATTTTTCAATTCCAATGTCTGGCAATATCGTCTTATTTGTTGATTACGTTGTTTTGAATGATAACCTTCTTTCATAATTAGTTGAATAATTGAACAAATTCCATCGAATATAAAAGAATAATGAATTATCTGTGCTGAACTGTCCTGCAAAAATAGATTGAATTTTTGAAATACCATTATTTAATTTTTATGTTATACAACAGTAAATTAGAACTAAATACTTTTCTAAGACATTAATCAAATGATATTCATTCGATTACAACCGCATAATTAATTACCCGGATCATAACTGAACAGTATTGATAAATTATATTCTTCCCTGTGGAAATATTCTTTTTTAAATTCTTTCAAATTTTCATTTACATCTTAACTCCTAAAAAAAACAATTTGTTAAGCATTGGCACTGCAGAACAGTCATATTTTTTTATCAAATCGTCTGCTTCATTCAAAAAAAAATCAACTATTTTAAGGCATTTGAATGAATATTACGCCATCTCAATATCATTCCAATCATTCTAAACCTATTCCGAAATGAGAGTAATTTCAAATCAAAATCCATTAATTAAACCGTTTTTCAAACAACAATTCTATAGATTAGCTATGCTGTTGTTTTTTAGCACATTTTCTCTATTTCTTTCAGCAAAAGATTCGCCAAAAGTCGACAGCATTAAACCAACAGTCACTCAACAAAAATGGAAGGATTTGAAGTTTGGTATGTTTATTCATTTTGGAATAAATACTTTTTATGATAAAGAATGGAGCGATGGGAAACTTGATCCAAAGGGATTTAATCCAAGCGGACTAGATACTGACCAATGGTGTAAAGTTGCACGGGATGCGGGCATGAAATATATAGTTGTTATAACAAAACACTGTGACGGTTTTTGTATGTGGCCAACTAAATATACCGATTATTCTATAAGTTCATCGCCATTTAAAGGTGATTATCTGAAAATGGTTGTCAAATCAGCCAGAAAATATGGTTTGCGGGTAGGTTTATATTATTCATTATGGGATAGTCATGAAAAGACACACGACAGCAATGAACCTGCCTATGTTGAATTTATGAAAAATCAGCTGCGAGAGCTTTTGACAAATTATGGAGAAATTGATGAGATTTGGTTCGATGGATTTTGGAAAAAACAAAGATCGGGTTGGGAAACACCAATAACTTACGAAACTGGATATTGCAATCACATGTTAGTAAAGAAAATAATTTAAACGCGAGTTACTGAGTATTGTTTTAAATCCTAATCCGGAGCATTGACAAACATATCAGCGCATAAAAAAAATACCTGACAGGTATAAAAACCTGTCAGGTATCAATTGTCGGAATTCAAGAGAGAGTTATCAATTTCTAACTTATCTTGGAATAAATGCTACCGGTTCACTGGCAAGTCCCCAACCGTGGGTATTTCCTCCGTACACTCGGAAATAAATTTTTTGGCCGGCAACAAGATCTTTAATTTCAAGACGGTTCAAACTACCGAAATCAAGAGCCGTTTCCCAACTTTCAGCATCATCGGGCGTAGTGGTTGTTTCTACTTTGTAACGATCTGCATCGGTCAATGAATCCATATAAATTTTGGCACTGCAAGTTGTACTTCCATCTTCAATTCGTTTAATCAGCGCTTTAGCCGGAACGTCATGTTGAACCGGTTCATTATTACAATCAAAACCCGATTGCAAAATAATAGCTATATCGCCTTCAGCGGTCTGGTTCACATAAATCAAAAGAGATTTCAGCATTGTGTAAACCACATCAGTCTGATCAATAACCGCCTGTGCCTTTATTTTGCTGCCATCCTTCGCCTTAATGGCAGCGTCTAATTTTGTTATTTCTGCTCCAAATGCCTCCAAAGTAGGTTTGGGAGCCGTAAAAATTGCTTTTGCTGCAAACATACTAGTGTATACTCTACCACCAAGATTATAAACTTTTTGTGGTTCTCTTGTTTTTAAATGCAGAACGGCTGAATTTGTTTTCATGTTATTTTATTTTAAAGATTAAACATAGTGCAAAATTATACGCCCACTTTATTTCGTGCAAATTTTTTCGACTGAAAGCAGTCCGAAATTATAATTACGGACTGCTTTGTGGAAATAAAGACTGTTTGAAGGGAATTTTAACCAATCTGACGGGTCAGAGTAAAAATGCGCGTCGTCATTTAAAAAATATGATGGCTCAGAAAGAAAATGCGCATCTTACTATTTTCATTTGGAAGGGTCAGAATAAAAATGTGCGGCGTCATTTTAATAAGTTGAACGCTCAGAAAGAAAATGCGCACCTTACATTAAATAAACTGATGGTTCAGAGTGAAAATGCGCACCTTCATTTTTTCTTTTGGAACTCTCAGAGTGAAAATGCGCACCCTCCTTTTTTCTTTTCGAAGTGTCAGAGTAAAAATGCGTGTCTTTCCTTTTTATTTTTGAAGGTGGGAAAATGCATTATATTCCCCATTAGGGGTTTGGGGCGATTCCCAACTCATCCAGATATTCACTCGTAGTTTTGCCGGTAAACTTCTTGAAAGTATTAAAAAAGCTTGATCTTGATTCAAATCCACATTCACAGACAATGGCCTCCACCTTCAAGTGCTGTCCTTGTCCGTTTTTAAGCAACCGACAGGCATGTTCCACCCGATACCTATTTACAAAGTCATGAAAGTTATCGTCGGAAAAATTATTAATAGAGTCCGAAATACGATGTCTTGGAATGCCTGAACGATCAGCGACATATTGTAGGTTACATTTGTGTGACAAATAAAGTTGTTGAGTCTCCATCAATTCTTTCAGCTTTTGAAGAATTTTCAAAGCCTGCTCTTCTGTGAGGTGTGACTGTGAATTTGATTTAGTTTTCTCTTTTGATTCGATACTTTTTGGCAGTTCGATAGGCTTTTTAGGTTCGATAGCCCGGGGAAGTATGATAAGTGGTTTCGGTTGTGAAGGTATTAGCTTTTTATCTATAAAAAATCCAAAGGTAGGTACGGACAGAAAACTTAACGTACCGTTGTAGAGCAAAATGTCCAAAAAAGTGTCCATTGTCAGTTCAAATTCCGGCACAGCAAGTTGGGCATACAAACAACTGCTACCGGTTATGGCCGGAAAGAAGAACATTAAAACCATAAATTCCTTTTTCAGAGTCCATGTATCTTTATCATAATTACGAGGGTGGATAATCTTCAACAAGTGATGCAGCAGTGCATACATTCCAAAAAATAAACAGATAAAGATTGTCAATACCAATGAACGGTGATATTCGAGCCAATTGACGAATCCAAATGGTTTAGTGATATTAGCCAATACAACAAAGAAAAAAATCATCCAGTAATAATAGTTTCTTCCCTTATCATTCCACAGAAATAAGGGAAACGGACGGTTCAGAAAATGTTTGAATCTTTTTTGCATAGTGGTTAATTGCTATGTCTTCGGAAACTTTAGACTGGCTTTAAATAACGTTAATTAATTTGTAGTACAAAAATAAGAAATTAATTTAAAT
>CAIYTJ010000546.1 GCA_903929065.1 uncultured Bacteroidales bacterium
CTAACTTACATATTATCAGTATGTATATTGCCAAAAACCTTGTCGCACTTTTGAACTGGTTACCTTTGTTGGTGAACCTAAAAGTAGCGCACAATGAACTATGGCAAATACATTTTCAGTCAAATTACCGATTTTCTTCCCAAACGATACTTCGAAAGACTTGTCATGACAAGATGTAACGATAGAACCCAACGATGGGATTTGACATACTGGAATCAGATGCTCGTTCTCATTTTCGGTCAGTTGGACGGCTGCAACAGCCTTCGTGAACTGACGGATATTACTACGGCACATGGCAAGAAGTCCTTCCATCTTGGTTTTGGAAAAACCCCAATCAACCGAAGCGTGCTTTCCAAGGCGAATCAACTTCGTGATTATCATATATTTGAAGAATTTGCCTATCATATGGTAGAACTTGCCCAAAAGAAGCGTATCGACCAAGAGTTTGAACTCAACGGGAAGTACTATGCCTTTGATTCCACCACCATAGACCTGTGTATGTCTCTTTTTGAATGGGCAAGGTTCAGAAGCACCAAGTCCGGCATCAAGGTGCACACACAACTTGATGTAGTGACCCAGATACCAGTATCGTTCAATATCACAGAAGCTGCCGTTCACGATGTGAATGCCATGGACTGGATTGTCTACGAGCCGTTTGCCTGCTATATTTTTGACCGTGGTTACTGGGATTTGGACAGGCTGTACCGTATCGAGATGCTCAACTCGTTCTTCGTCATACGGGAAAAACGAAGACCAAAGTTTGAGGTGGTGGACGGAGAAGACCTTCTGGAAGGCACGGATAATATCCTCAGAGATAATACTGTGAGGTTCACCACAAGGAAAAACACAGAATACTACCCGTCCGAAATCAGGAGAATAGTATATTATGAACCTGAGCTCAAACGAACCTTCACTTACTACACGAACAAATTTTTTCTGAAGGCCAAGGAGATTGTATTCCTTTATAAAAATAGATGGGCCGTGGAGATCTTCTTCAAATGGATGAAGGGGCGCCTGCGCATTAAGTCCTTCTGGGGAAATACAGAGAATGCTTTACGGATATGGGTTTATGTGGCTATAGTCACGTACTGTACTGTTGCAATAATTGAAATGTTTCCAAAATAATGATCTTTTCGGTTATCGCTCATAATTGAAAAACGGAGGAATTTATTTTCGAAATTTGAGAAAAACTCGGATTGTATTTTTGCACTGGAAGGAGGGTTGCATTTTGGGTGAGTGTTTGGGAAACAGTACCCCATTGGTTTATACGGCACCGTTTGCCGGTATAAATTACGGCTTGTTACTATTCCAGGCGACCGTCATTCGTACTGGGCGATAGTCAAGTTCCTTTCGCAGTTTACCGTTGGTGCTTTTTTTATGTTTTGCGCTGATCTGTACCATGACGACGCATTCGCCTGATTTTTTCACTTTGCTTTTGTCGATGATTAATTTTAGAGTTGCCATATTTTAACATTTTTTAAGGGACGTTTTTGGGAAGCATTGTATAAATATAGAACGTATTAGTACGTTTTGGGACGCATTCGGGAAGCAAAAAAGGGTTTACGCCGGAAATTAAACCTTTGTAAGCCCTTGATTTTTAGCTTTTTAATTTGTGACCCGGGAGGGGTTCGAACCCTCGACCCATTGATTAAGAGTCAATTGCTCTACCAGCTGAGCTACCGAGTCTTTTCATTCACTTTTCTAAAAAGCTGTGCAAAGATAGCCCCATTTTTATTACGGACAAACTGATTTTACTAAATATATCCGAATATTTGATTTGGAAAACTAAAGCCTTGATTGTTAATATATTCAGAGTTTTTTTATTTATTTTATTCAATCTAGTAAAATAAATGTCAAGTTAATTTATTAGATTGAAGTATTGTTATTTATGCAATTTGATAATCTGGTATCATTCCCAGTCCTATCAAGTTTAAAATGTGTTCTTTTTAGATTTTAATGGAGAATCAGGTTCTTTAGCCATGTGATTATAAGTAAGTTTATCCAATAAGGATGGAAGAAATTTCCCCAGAAAAACAGAGAACTTCCCTTCAATAAATGTAAGAATAAGGCTTCGTTTTCGCTTTTTAATAGCTTCAACGATTTTAAATGCACATTTTTCAGCACTCATCATCGATCCTTCATTACGAGGAGTCTCCCCCTGGACGGTACCATCCGCAGTCAGGGCAAATTTCCTTACCTCGGAAGCTGTAAATCCCGGAGCTGCCACTAAAACATGCAGACCGCTATGTAAATGTTCAATTCGGATGGTATCCAAAAAGCCCCTGATCGCAAATTTTGACGCTGAATAAGCAGTTCTGCCGGGTAATCCCAGATAGCCGGCGATCGAAATAATACCTGCCAGAGATCCTTTTGAGGCCAGTAAATAGGGCAGTGCAAATTTAGTACAATAAACCGTGCCATAAAAATTGACGTCCATTACACGATGCATCACGTCAAGATCCATATCATTAAACAGGGCACGCATTGAAATTCCTGCGTTATTAATTAATATATCAATCTTGCCAAATTTGTCGAAAGTTTTATCAATCAGCCGCTTGCAATCTGTTTTCTGTGCAACATCTGTTTGGACGCATAAAATTTCCGGATTACCAAGTTCTGATTTTAAGGCTTCGAGCTGATCAACCCGGCGGGCTCCCAAAGATAGTTTTGCACCGCGTAGGTTGAATTCCTTGGCTAATGCTTTTCCAATACCAGAAGAGGCACCGGTAATTATTACAACTTTCCCGATCATGATTTTTTTTTAAAAATAATGGATATTCTTGTTCTTTAATAGGATAACCCTGGTTACGACCGCAAAACTACAAATTTAACCAACTCTTTCTGCAAATATATGGTTAAGGTGTTTGTATTAATTGAAAACAAGGTTACCTTTGCACCGCCTTTGAAAAACAAAGGTATACTAAGGATGACTCAGTAGCTCAGTTGGTAGAGCACATCCCTTTTAAGGATGGGGTCCTGGGTC
>CAIYTJ010000547.1 GCA_903929065.1 uncultured Bacteroidales bacterium
ACCCGTTTGTCTTGCCTTAAAATGACTATATTCGATAATTTAGTGAAGTAATTTACGATTTGTTTTAGAACCGGAATTTTCAGAAAATTCTGGTAGTTACGCAGATAAATCAGCGTGTTTTCATCGTCAACCGGAACGAATGCAGCAAAAATCCTGAATTTATCAGAAATCATATTTTGCCAGATATTTGGATAGTGAAACTGAAGATGAAACAACTTCTCATAATCAGGAATTTGATCCGGTTTTAAAGGTGTTGTATTTCCATCATCAAGAACATTATCCACATAGAAAGTTATCAATTCTCCTTCACGAACTACAACCGGACCGTTAACCAATGTTTTATTTCCTGCACCAATAGTAGTTTTATGTACAAATGGCAAATGAACCACATCAAGTTGATTTTCTATACATCGGGAATAATGCGAATTCCATGGATCGATAAAAGTGGAGTAGGACATGTCGGCTAATTCTTTGAAAAAGAAAGGTTCACCAGTGATTTTGTCATCGTCGCCCCACCACATCCAGATTAAACCGTAATTTTCATATGTTTTGTACGATCGGACATGTTGAGTTTCAGGAATAACGGCATTTTTGCCATTGGCAGGGATCAGTTTGACGTTACCATCGCCTCCAAACTGAAAACCATGAAACGGACATTCTACTTTTCCATCAATCAAACAACCACACGAAAGTGAAGCTCCGCGATGACAGCATTTATCTGAAATACAACAAACTTTTCCTTTTTCATCGCGCCAAAGCGTCAGAACCTGATTCAATCTTGTAACCTTAATCGGTTTCTTAGAGTTTACCTCTCGTGACTCAAGGATCACATACCATTGATTGTAAATCATCTTTACATTTACTATTTAATTATTTACCATTTACTGTTTGAAAAACAACTAATTAACCGATCAACCAATCAACTCATTTCGCTTTCATAACTTTCCCGATAGCTTCCTGAACCAAAGTTTCCATGACTTTATAACCTTCGAGAGTGCAATGAACACCATCGGTGTTCAGTTCTGCTTTCATACCATTTTTTTCATCAGCCATTGCCAAAAAATAATCGAGATAAAAGGTATTTGTTTTGGAACAATATTCTTTAATCATATTATTCAGTTTTGGAATCTTGATATTTGGTTCCAGGCCTTTGCGCCAGGGATAGTCGTATGCCGGTAAAACAGAACACAGAATCACTTTGATTTTATTTGCTTTGGCAATTTCGGTCATTGATGAGAGATTGTCCATAATCATTTCGAGAGTTGAAGGACCAGTATTTCCGGCAATATCATTTGTTCCGGCCAGAATAACTACTATTTCGGGATGAAGTTCCACCACATCCTGACGAAAGCGAATGAGCATTTGAGGTGTTGTTTGTCCGCTTATACCTCTACAAATGTAAGGATTCGTCTGAAAGAAAACAGAATCTTTTTCATTCCAACCTTGTGTTATTGAATTTCCCATAAACACTACCCGGTTTTCATTGGCTTTTGGTGCTGATAATAATGAGTTTTCAGTTTGATATCTTTTCAGATTTGCCCAATCCTGAGCATAAAGTTGCATACTTGTTAAAGATAAAAGGCTTAAAAAAAGACAGTAGGTGACAAAGTTTGATTTCATTGTATAGTAAGTTTAAATTTTATGCCTCAAAAATAACAAAAAAGTCGCTAAATAAATTATTTAATCAAAAAAAAGAGCCAACCAATTGGTCGACTCTTTAAACTTTAGATAAATTTAATTTAATAAATTTGTTCGCCCAACGCAAGTTTTAATTTCAAAAGACTTACTGAATAATCGATTTTAGATTTGAGCAATGCAAGTTTTGTGTCAGTAACAGCGGTAAAGTTAAACATCAATTCAACATTTGTTATAACGCCTGCATTAAAATTAGTTTCCGCAAGGGAATATGCTTCATTTGCCTGTTCGAGCTGCAACTCAGCCAACTTTAATTTTTTAAGTGCCGATTCAGCATTTGCTTTACATTCAACGACTTCATTTACGATATTACGACGAATTAGTTCTGTTTCCTGAACATTTGCCTGAATATCAGCATTTGCTTGAATTTTAGTGTATTTTGAACGGTTGGCATCAAAAATCGGTACTTTTACTCCAACTCCAAGTGCATAGTTGGGAGTCAAAACATTAATGTCGGGTAAATATCCATTTTTCAAACCACCTGAACCGAAAACATTTATTGAAGGGTTATTAACAGAACTGACAATTTTTAATCTGGTTTCATATAAGGCACTTTTTTGACGAGCCATTTTCATTTCATTCCGATGGTTAAAAGCAAAATTGGAAAGTGAATCTGATGATGCGAAAATTTGAGAAGCGAATAATTCGGTTTTTACTTTTAACTTCGTGTCTTGGGTTTTACCTAGAAATGAATTAAGTTGACTTAATTGAATTAAAAGTGCATTTTGTAGATCTGCTTTTTGAGTTTCATTAGTTGAAATACGAACTTTCGTAGTCAGAATTTCATATTTTGTAGCCGAACCTGATGCGGCTCTCTTTTCAACGAAATGGAAATGGGCTTTTAAAGTTGCAAGCTCTTCATCTTTAATTTTAATTGCTTCCTGAAGAAAAACAATAGAATAATAATTTCCAACCATCATTCCGGAAATCTTTTGTTTAAGCTGATCAATCGAAAGTCCAACCATTTCCTTGTTTTGCTTCTCAAAAGCTACATTTTTTTCGGTTTTTCCAAAATCATAGATATTCTCATTTACATTCAACATCGCCGAGTAATTATTTGCAGGATACAACTGGAAAGTAGTTAAAACGCCGTTATATGGAATTTTAATGGTTGATGTTGGACCAAGAAAAGTATATGAAGCGGATACATTCACGTCCGGCAAATAAGCCGTTTTGGCCAATCCGATTTTTGCATCGGCAGATGTTATATCAGATTGCGCTTTCTTGATGGCCGGATAGTTTTGAATAACTTCGTTTAAAATTTCATTCAAACTTAATGAATCACCCGAAATTTTATCCGTTTTTTGCCCGTAAGCCAACATAAATGGCGAGAACAATATGACAATTGTTAGTTTTAATATTGATTTCATATTTTGCTTTTTTATTTATTCTATTATTTCAAAATGTGTTTTTTCTTCACCAATTTGAGCAGTTTTCAGTTTTTTCTTATTCGATCTTAACATCAGAATTGGAATAAAGCCCAACATGGTAATTCCTGCAGCCAACAAGAAGTCATCATTAATTCCTTGAATAAAAGCCTGTGAACTCACATTGGACATTAAAATGCTTTGACTTTGCTTTAAGGCTGTGGAATAAGCACCGCCGGCATGCTGTTGAATAAAATAGGCCATATTGTGAGTTGTTGTCTGAAATGCTTGTGAGGTTGATTGGATGGCACCGCCAAAAATCTGAGCATGAAAATTCACACGCGCCGTTAAAACTGTTGATAATAATGCAACTCCCATGCTTCCCGCAATCTGCCTAATGGTATTCGAAATTCCTGAAGCTTGTGCCATTTTCTCGCGTGGCATGGTGAGTAATGACATGGTGCTCAATGGTGTGAAAATCATACCCATACCAAAACCGCGCAAATAAAGCGAAGTCATTACATAAGACCGTTCTGTAAGAAATGATAATTCAGAATTCAGGTAAAAACTTAACACCAATAATCCGACACCTAAAATAACAGGTCCTTTGGCATTCACTTTATCGGAAAAAATACCCGAAACCGGTGACATAAATCCCTGAATAATACCAACCGGCAAAAATACCGAACCCGATTGAAGCGCCGTATAACCCATTGAATTTTGCAGGTAAAGCGGTAGTAGAAAAGTACTTCCAAACATTCCCATACTAAAAACAAACATGATTATATTGGTCATACCAAAGTTTCTGTCTTTCAATAACCGTAGTTCAATTAATGGATCTTTCGTTGTCAACTCCTGCGTTATAAATACTGCCAATCCAATTGCAGAAATTGCAAAACAAACCAAAATGTAAGGTGCTGACCAACCTTCCGAATTTGTTTGCGCATTGCCTTCTGACAAAGCATAAAGCAATACCGGAAGAAAAACTACCACCGAAATAAATCCTATCAAATCAAATTTCCGGGCAGTTGGATGGACAAATTCTCGTTGAATAACCACGGTAAACAGTAAGGCTGCAATTCCGACCGGAACATTCACATCGAAAATTAATTGCCAACTGAAATTATCAACCAGATAACCACCGATAAGCGGCCCAAAAGAAACAGAAGCTGCAGCCGAAATAGCCCAGAAACCTAACGCCACGCCACGTTGCTGTGGTGGAAATTCCCGGGTAATAATGGCCATACCAAGCGGTTGAATCATACCGGCACCAAGTCCCTGAAGAATTCGCGACATGATTAACGTGGTTTCATTGCTGGACATTCCGCACAATAACGATCCGAATGTGAACAGAAACAATCCCCAGAAATACATCTTTTTATACCCAAACTTATCAGCCAGCCAACCCGATGTTGGTAGCATAACCGCCATTGAAAGCATGTAGGCAGTAATAACCCACTGAATAGTGGATAATCCCACGCCAAATGACGACATGATTTTTGGTAAACTCACATTCACAATCGTACTGTCCAGAACCGCCATAAAAGTCCCGAGCATTACATTTCCAAGCACAAACCATTTATAGTATTTGCTTTTGGGATGGAATGACGAGTCAGAGTTCCGTAGTTTCCTGCGAATTTTATGTGTAATTGGAATTTTACGCATTTTTATTTGATAATTTTTACAACGGCTGACATTCCTGTCAATAATTTGTAAGTATCTAATTTGTTGCCTTTTTCAGTTCCGTCAATCGAAATTTTGATAGGCACACGTTGAGTTACTTTGGTAAAGTTACCCGAAGCATTGCTTGGCGGAATCAATGAAAATTGCGAAGCAGTGGTTGAACCAAGTGTAAATATTTTGCCTGTAAACGTTACATCTGGAAACATGTCGAGCGTAAAAATGGCTTTTTGTCCAATTTTCAACTTTTCGACATTGGTTTCTTCCAGATAAACGGTTACCCAAAATTTACTGTTATTATTTACAGTATAAATCGATTGTCCGGGTTGAGTAATGTCGCCCGGTAGCAACCAGCGTTTTGCAATAATGCCTCCAACCGGAGCATATAAACGGGTGTTATTTAATTGGGTATTAATAACCCCAATTTGAGATTTTGAACCGTCCACTGCTGTTTCAGCACTTTTAATCATGGATTTTGAAACCAATAATTGCGATTGAGCAGCTTCAAAAGTAGCCTGAGCAGTTTCCAATGCTTTTTTCATATGGTCATATTGCTCTTTGGTGGTTACACCGCCGGCAAATTGTGTTTTTGTTCTATCAAAATCTTCTTTTGCCCGGTCAACTGAAATTTGAAGTACTTTTATGTTCTTTTCGTCATATTTATATTTGGCTTCAGCCTGCGCTTTGTTGGCTTCAGTCTGCGCTTTTCCGGAAATTACCTGTTTTTTCTGAGCTAATAAATCGGTGCTGTCAAGTTCGGCAATTAATTGTCCTTGTTTTACCGAATCACCTTCTTCAACGTACAGTTTGCTGATTCGTCCCATAATTTTTGGACTAACTGAAACAACATCTGATGATACCAAGGCATCATCTGTTTTGATATATTTCGAATAATCGATATACCAATAAATTGCACCTACTAATACTAATAAAATTACTGCTGTAAGCGGAATGTAAATTTTTAAATCCCTTTTCTTTTGAGCCATACCTTTAAATTTAAATTTATTATTTTTTTTAATTTTTGTTACATGAGGTTGAATGAGAATCTGTCATAATTTCGGATAAAATTTCGCGAACTAATTGTGTTGAATTAGATAATATACTTAATTTCTCTTTGTCAAGCTTTTCAATGCGCTGACGCATATCCTGGCTAACTTGCTGTTTTATTTCTATAAAATCTTCTTTGCCTTTTTCAGTAAGTCGTATATTGATTATTCGCCTGTCGTTTGGGTCAAAAAGCCGTTCCACCATTTCTTCGGAAATTAACTTGTCGACCTGTGCAGTTACATGTGGTTTTGGAATAGATAATTTGCATCCTATTTCGGACATGGAAAGTATTTCATATTTGCTAAGCATCCCCAGTATAAACAAACTCCCCGGATTTAGATTCGTCTTTGCTTTGATTGAACGCGTCAGGCTCTTCGAAAGCAGTGGATGCAGATAAATCAAATTTTCAATAATTCTGTCAATGGAGACAGTTTCGATATTATTCATTTTATTGTTTAAATTGAAATTGGTTACAAAAGTATAACTATTATTTGAAATGAACTATTATAGTTATGTAATTTAACGTAGAATTAATATTTTTGTTCATTGAAGTTGATAATTTGTTTATCAAACTGTTTTATTGATGTCTTTTTTGGTCTAAAAATCTTATCTTTGCAACTTAAATTTAAAAACCATTTGTAAGGTTCAAAAAACGTATGATTAAAGTAACATTCCCCGACGGTTCGGTACGCGAATTTGCCAAAGGCATAACCGGACTGCAACTAGCTGAAAGTATCAGCTCCCGACTGGCACAAGAAGTGCTCGCTATCACAGTAAATGATGAGATATGGGACTTAACCCGCCCCATCGAAACCGATGCAGCCATTAAATTGCATAAATGGGACGATGAAGAAGCCAAACATGCTTTTTGGCATTCGTCTGCTCACCTTATGGCCGAAGCCCTTCAGGAGTTGTATCCGGGTATTAAATTCGGTATCGGTCCGGCTATCGAAAACGGTTTTTACTACGACGTAGATCCGGGTGAAGTTTCCATTAAAGAAGGTGATTTACCGGTTATCGAAGCTAAAATGCTCGAACTCGCTAGCCGAAAAGAAGCGATTGTTCGCAGCGATATCAGTAAAGCCGATGCGTTGAAACGTTTTGGCGATATTGGCGAAGTATATAAAACTGAAATGATTGAAGCGTTGGAAGACGGAACAATCACGTTGTACACACAAGGTAATTTTACCGATTTGTGCCGTGGACCCCACTTGCCGAATACTGGCGACATTAAAGCCATTAAAGTGTTGAGCGTTGCCGGAGCTTACTGGCGTGGTGACGAAAAGCGCAAAATGTTGACGCGTCTTTACGGTATTACTTTCCCGAAAAAGAAAATGCTCGATGAATATCTGGTATTGTTGGAAGAAGCTAAAAAACGTGACCACCGCAAAATTGGTAAAGAACTGGAATTGTTTATGTTCTCTGAAATGGTGGGTAAAGGTTTACCTATGTGGTTACCACGCGGAACAGCGTTGCGCTTGCGTTTGGAAGACTTTTTGAAGAAGATTCAACGCCGTTTCGATTACCAACAGGTAATGACTCCGCATATCGGAAATAAACAATTGTATGTGACTTCAGGTCACTATGCTAAATACGGAAAAGATTCATTTCAACCGATTCATACACCCGAAGAAGGTGAAGAATACCTGTTGAAACCAATGAACTGTCCGCACCACTGCGAAATTTATAAATTCAAACCGCGTTCTTACAAAGAATTGCCGGTTCGCTTGGCAGAGTTTGGTACCGTTTATCGTTATGAGCAAAGTGGTGAGCTTCATGGTTTGACCCGTGTACGCAGCTTTACACAGGACGACGCGCACATTTTCTGTCGCCCCGATCAGGTGAAAGATGAGTTTCTGAAAGTAATGGATATTATCTTTATTATTTTCAATGCGTTGGAATTCGAAAACTTCGAAGCACAGATTTCATTGCGTGACCCGAACAATAAAGAAAAATATATCGGCTCTGACGAGAACTGGGA
>CAIYTJ010000548.1 GCA_903929065.1 uncultured Bacteroidales bacterium
CCGGTTATATCAGGTTCAAACCCGAAAGGGAACAGCCGTTAAGAATAAAAATTTACCGTTCGGCGGCAAGTGACGGCCATGGGATGTGGTAAATATTCCGTTACGTTCAGGAATTTCAGTGGGATTATTTTTAATTTCACTTGAATTGGTAATGATGATTATTATTTTGCTTTTTGTACCTCGTAACATTGTTGGATATTGCTTCCTTGGTTTTGCAATTGGTGAATCGTTGGGTGCTTCTGTACTTCGTATTGCAGGTGGTATTTTTACGAAAATTGCAGACATTGGTTCCGACTTAATGAAAATCGTATTTAAAGTAAAAGAAGACGATCCCCGTAACCCCGGAGTTATTGCCGACTGTACAGGTGACAATGCTGGTGATAGCGTAGGTCCTACTGCTGATGCTTTTGAAACATACGGTGTGACCGGTGTGGCACTCATTTCTTTTATTACACTTGCTGTAAAAGAAGTTGATTTACAGGCAAAATTAATTGTTTGGATCTTTGGAATGCGTTTCTTGATGGATATCTTCTCAGGTATTTCCTATTTTGTAAACAATTATATTTCTGAAAAACAATACGGCAAATCTTTGGATTTTGACTTTGAAAAACCATTAACCCGTTTGATCTGGATTGCAGCTATTTCTTGTATTGCCATCAGTTTTGGAATGAGTTATGCGCTTATTGGCGATATAACTGTTGGTGGCGTAATGGTAACCGGATTATGGTGGAAATTAGCTGGAATTATCAGTTTAGGCACATTAGCTGCCGTTCTTATTCCTGAATTCACCAAGAAGTTCACGAGTTCAAAATCTGACCACGTGCATGAAATCGTAACTGCTTCCCGTGAAGGCGGACCTTCATTGACAATTCTTTCAGGTATTGTTGCCGGTAATTATGCGGCTTATTGGATGGGACTTTTGATGATGGGTCTTATGGCCGGCGGTTATTTTATAAGTCAGAACTTAGGTTTGAGCGAAGCTGCAATGGGTTATCAAAGTATTTTTGCTTTTGGTTTGGTTGCATTTGGGTTCTTATGTATGGGACCGGTTACTATTGCTGTAGACAGTTATGGACCGGTAACCGATAATGCTCAATCAGTATTTGAGTTATCACAAATTGAGCAAATTCCGGGAATCAGTGCAGAAATTGAAAAAGATTTCGGTTTTACTCCCGATTTTGAAGGTGGAAAACATTATTTGGAGGCCAATGACTCTGCTGGTAATACCTTTAAAGCTACGGCTAAACCGGTATTAATTGGAACTGCTGTTGCCGGTGCAACTACTATGATTTTCTCAATTATCCTTTTATTAAAAGGTGTTGGTATGTTAAGTCTTGAGTTGACTCAAGCTCCTATTTTATTAGGTTTAATTACCGGTGGGGCTATGGTATTCTGGTTCTCAGGTGCTTCTATTCAGGCTGTAACAACTGGTGCTTATCGTGCAGTTGAATATATCAAACGACACATGAAATTAGATAAAACTCAAGCTGACGAAAAAGATTCAATCGAAGTTGTAAGAATTTGCACACAATATGCTCAAAACGGTATGTGGAATATCTTCATCACTTTGATGACTGCTACATTGGCTTTTGCATTGTTTGATCCTAATTTCTTTGTGGCTTATTTAATTTCCATTGCTATTTTTGGCCTTTTCCAGGCGCTTTATATGGCCAATGCCGGTGGTGCATGGGATAATGCAAAAAAATTAGTAGAAGTTGATTTGAAAGAAAAAAACACACCTTTGCACGATGCATCTGTGATTGGTGATACTGTAGGTGATCCATTTAAAGACACAACTTCTGTAGCATTGAATCCAATTATCAAATTCTCTACGTTGTTTGGTTTATTGGCAGTGGAAATTGCAGTTAACATGTCTAGTGTTGGAGCTGACGGAGTAAAACACTATACACCTGCTCACTTTATAATTGGTGGCGTATTATTATGCATTTCAATGTATTTTGCTTGGCGCTCATTCTACAAAATGAGAATTAAGGTGGAAGAAAACTTGTAATCGCTGATTCTTAAGTAATTTCAATAAAACTCCCGGCAAGTCAAAACAATTTGGCTTTCCGGGAGTTTCTTTTATGTATATAGTATCTCTTTTTGAAAGATTTTCTTATCTTTGTGTAACAAAATAAAAGCTCAATTTTAAATATAAATCACTCATTATAAAATAATTAGAAAGTATGCACAACTGGTTTGAATGTAAAATAAAGTATGAAAAAACAGCCGAGGAAGGCAAAATAGTAAAAGTTGGTGAATCATATCTGGTTGATGCAATGACTTTTGCAGAAGCCGAAGAACGTATCAACAAAGAAATGGAGCCTTTTATCAGTGGCGAATTTTCCGTTGCAACCATTCGCAAAGCTCGCATAAATGAAATGTTTGAAAATGAAAATGGTGACAAATGGTATCGTTGCAAAGTTTACTTTATTACACTTGATGAAGAAAAAGGAGTTGAAAAGAAGGTTGCCACCACCATGATGGTTCAGGCCAATAATATTAAAGAAGCATGGGATGGTCTACAAGAAGGCATGAAAGGTTCAATGGCAGATTATACCGTGGCTGCCATAACTGAAACTACCATAATGGACGTTTATAAATATGAAGCGGTATAATTCGCTTCGCTCATGTTATTTGCCTACGGCGATATTAATTCCCTGCGGGAATGTTATTTACTCACTTCGTTCGTGATAGTTGCCTTAGGTGTTATTAAATATGAACACTGCGAACAAATAACCAATAATATCGCGAACGAAGTGAGCTAATAACTATCAATAACACGAGCATAGCGAGTAAAATAACTTGTAATAATGTCTATTCAATCCAACATTCAATCCATTCGTCAACACATTCCGGAGCATGTGCAATTGGTTTGTGTGTCGAAATTTAATCCAAATGAATCAATAACAGAAGCATATGAAGCAGGTGAAAGAATTTTTGGCGAAAGTAAAGTTCAGGAATTATGTGAAAAATATGAATCGCTCCCAAAAGATATTCGTTGGCATTTCATTGGTCACCTTCAAACTAATAAAATTAAGTTTATTGTTCCTTTTGTTTCGTTGATTCATGGTGTTGATACTTATAAATTACTTCAAGAAATTGACAAACATGCTGCAAAAGCCGAAAAAACGGTCAATTGCTTGTTGCAAATACATATAGCGCAGGAAGAAACGAAGTTTGGGTTTTCTGCTGAGGAATTACTTGAAATGTTTGAAGCAGGAGAATGGAAGTACTTGAAGAACATTCGGCTTTGCGGATTAATGGGAATGGCAACTTATACCGATAATAAAGAACAAGTCCGCTCTGAATTCCGTTATTTAAAAACATTGTTCAATCGGGTTAAATCAGGTTACTTTGCAGGCGAATCTTCGTTTTGCGAACTATCAATGGGAATGTCCGACGATTATCCGATTGCCATAGAAGAAGGAAGTACGATTGTCAGAATTGGAAGTTTAATATTTGGACACAGAAACTATTGATATTTAGCTATTTAGTAAAATTTGTATTTATGGTTCAATTGATTTTTATTGTAATACTCGTAATTCTTACCGCCGATTTTGTTCTTGAACGATATCTTGCATTTTTAAATATCCAAGAATCGGGTAAGGAATTGCCAGCATTACTCAAGGATATTTACGATCCTGAAAAATACGCCAGGCAACAGGATTATTTTCGCACCAATTCACGGTTTGGAATGCTAACCAGCAGCTTCAGCTTCATTGTCACATTGATAATGTTTGCATTTGGAGGTTTTGCTTGGGTCGATGGATTGGTTCAACAATATGTTCAAAGTCCAATCTGGACGTCTATATTATTTTTTGGTATCTTATTTATTGCCAATGATATAATTAGTATTCCATTTAGTTTATACGATACTTTTATTATTGAAGAACGGTTTGGTTTCAATAAAATCACTCCAAGACTTTTTATTTTTGACAAATTAAAAGGTTACGCGATGACCATTGTGTTGGGTGGTGGAATTTTATTTCTGGTTATCTGGATTTACACACTCACACCAACTTATTTCTGGTTGCTGGCATGGGCTGTTGTGACCGGTTTTGGCTTGTTTATGACTATGTTTTACTCTCAACTAATAGTTCCTTTGTTCAACAAGCAAACGCCGCTAGGTGAAGGTGAATTGCGTAATGAGATTGAAAAATTTGCAACGAAAACAAATTTCAATCTCGATAATATTTTCGTAATTGACGGTTCTAAACGTTCAACTAAAGCAAATGCTTATTTCAGTGGGTTGGGAGCGAAGAAGCGTATTGTTCTTTATGATACGTTAATGGATAAAATGACAAATGATGAGATTGTTTCTGTGCTTGCTCATGAAGTCGGACACTATAAATACAAGCATACAATGATCAATTTTCTGGTTTCAATGCCTGTTACACTGATTCTTTTCTTTGTTTTCGGATTGATTTTGCAAAGTGATGTATTAGCGCAAGCTTTAGGAGGAACAAAAGCATCGTTCCATTTAAACGCGCTGGCATTCAGTATTTTATATTCTCCAATTTCATTAATTTTGGATATTGCAACCAATGTTCTTTCGCGAAGATTTGAATATCAAGCAGATAACTATGCCGCTTCGCATGGTTATGGCTCGCAATTAATTTCCGGATTAAAGAAATTAACTGCCACTTCGTTGGGAAATCTGATGCCACATTCGTTATATGTATTTTTTCATTATTCACATCCTACTTTATATCAACGAATTCAACGAATTACTAATTAGTCAATTCCCAATTTCCAATTGCCACTTCAATTGTAAATTGTAAATTCATAAATTGTAAATAAAAGTATGTTATTAGGAATCATGGGTGCCATGCCCGAAGAAATGGACAAGATTATTGCTGCTATAGAGAACAAAGAAATTTTTGAACGTGGAAGCAGGATTTATTATCGTGGTGAATTGTATGGTCAGCAAGTTGTGGCTGTTTTTTCGCGATGGGGCAAAGTGGCAGCTGCTACAACTGCTACCAATATGATTCTTGAATTCAATGTCGACAGTATTATTTTCACAGGCGTTGCTGGTTCAATTTCGCCGGAACTAAATGTGGGTGATATAGTTATTGGTCAGCGATTATTTCAGCATGATATGGATGCACGTCCGCTAATGAAACGGTTTGAAATACCGCTTACCGGAAAAACTTCTTACGAAACTCCGCAGCAAAACGTGGATACAATGTCGCAAGCAGTACATAACTTCCTGAAAAACAATAAAGAATTTCGGAAAACACTCTCAGAACAACATATAAGCAACGTAAAAATGCTAACCGGTGATATTGCCAGTGGCGATTTATTTATTTCGAGTACTGAAATGAAGCATATTCTTAGTAAGAATTTGCCGTCGGTTGTTTGTGCAGAAATGGAAGGAGCTGCTGTAGCGCAAGTCTGCGACGATTATGGCGTTCCGTTGATTGTAGTTAGAGTAATTTCCGATTCGGCTGATGAAGAAGCTCACATTTCAGCAATTGGCTTTGTCAATCAGCACGCAGGTGATTATTCACTTTCTATCCTAAAAGAATACATTCAAATAATCAACAAATAATGATTTAATATTTATTGAAAATCCCGAATTAGCAAATAAAAAACTAATCCGGGATTTTTGTTGAAATCAATATTGTTATTTCATTTCTCGTATCAATTTGTCCTGAATCTTTGAAACAAATAAGACCATGCAAATGGCTCCAATAGTGGCAAATAGCATATCAGATTGCGTGTCCCAAACATCACCCTGTGTTCCCAGAAATGCCTCGGACGATTGACCTGAAATTACAGCTACAAACCATTCAAAAAATTCGTAAGATGCACTAATTGCCAGACAAATACAAACTGTTATGAAAGCTAACCAACCAGTTTTGCTTACTACCTTTGTTCTGATAAGTAATTCGCGAATAATCATTGCCGGAACAAATCCCTGAGCAAAATGACCTACTTTATCGTAATTATTTCTGCTTTGGTGGAAAACCTCTTTTATCCAATCGAATAATGGCACTTCTGCATATGTGTAATGACCGCCAATAAATAGAATATAACAATGAATCAAAATGAAAATATAGGTCAAATCAGTAAATCTGAATTTCTTAAAAGTGAATATAAGAACCAATAATCCAATTATTGCCGGAAAAA
>CAIYTJ010000549.1 GCA_903929065.1 uncultured Bacteroidales bacterium
GAAATTTCGGGCGCATATACGAGGTACTTAATCCCGAAATTTCGGTAGTGTCTTATAATGACGAGGAATTGTGTTGCTTAGATTTGGCTCAAGCCCACAAAAATAAATCTAGCCCCGACATGAAGGTCAGGGCTACTGAAAGTTAAATTATACTTTGGGCGGGATAAATTAGTGCACAACAAATATCACATCCTTGTCATTGCGAAGCATTCCCGAAAATTCGGGATTAAGCAATATCACAATTCCAAATGTCTTGTCCTTAAATAGGTTGACTCTCAAAACCAGAGAAAGTCAATCTAAAACAGGATAAAAATGAGCAACAAGACAGCCGGTAAATATACCGAAGAATTTAAATGGAAGGTGGTTAAAGAAGTTCTTGACGGACACCTTACCAAAGAAGCAGCCCGTATTTTATATGGAATTAAGGGCAATTCAGATATATTATACTGGATGCGTCAGTATAGTGGTATTGAAAATTATAAGGAAGGAGGCCTACCTTTGAAACAAAGTGAAGATATGGCAAAACTGAAGGCAGAAATAGAATTACAAGATAGACTAAATGCATTAGAAGAGCAATTATCTATTGAAAAAGTAAGAGCTGATTTGTGGCAAAAAATGGTGGAAGTAGCTGAAAAAGAATTAAATATAGATATAAAAAAAAAGTATGGTTCAAGACTATTGAAGAATATAGAAGAGAAAAAAGGGGGGGATATAGCGTGAAAACCCTATGTGAAATATTAGATTATAGCAAACAAGCATATTATCAGCAAATAAGCCATCAAGAGCAAAAAGCATATGATGAATATTTGGTAGTAGAATTGATTAAAAACAAGCGAAAAATATGGAAAAAAGGAAGCGGCAGAAACCTGTTTGCGTCCTTAATTGGGGATTTTAAGGAACATAATATAAGTATAGGAAGAGACAAATTTTATGATATATTAAGGCGAAATGGGCTACTTGTAATCCGAAAAAGCCACAAAGCAAATACAACAAATAGCTATCATCATTATCATAGGTATCCTAACCTGATAAAAGGTGTAATACCATTGAAATCCAATGAAATATGGGTTTGTGATATTACCTATATATGGCTAAGTGGGGTAGAACATTTTGGATATTTGTTTCTTATTACCGACTTATATTCGCACAGAATAATGGGTTATTCTATGTCGGCATCCTTAGCAGTAGAAGGAGCATTGAAAGCCTTGGAAATGGCAGTAAAACACGCAGGAAAAGCCATTGTAAAGAATTGTACACATCACACTGACAGAGGTGTACAGTATTGTTGCCATGAGTATGTAAAAGCACTGAATTTATATAAAATAAACATCAGTATGACTCAAGATGGCAATCCACTAGATAATGCAGTAGCCGAACGAATAAATGGAATTATTAAATATGAATTTAGTGACGATAATAAACAGATAAATTTTATGAATTTAAAAGAAGCTCAAAATCAAGTACCTAAATTTATTAATTTTTACAATACGGAAAGACCACATAGTAGTATAGGTAGAAACACCCCAGAAGCAGCATATTGTATGGAAGGTGAATTAAAGAAAATGTGGAAAAATTATTACATTAAAAAAGAAACACCAGTTATAGCATAATACA
>CAIYTJ010000550.1 GCA_903929065.1 uncultured Bacteroidales bacterium
GCCACCTCAAATTTTTCTTTATCTTTAAATGGAGCACAATCTAAATCATTATCGGTTTCAAGTATTACTGCAGGTGACAACTATACAATGGGTAATGGGGCAAATGGGATTTTTTCTTATAGTACAGACAAGGATTTATATAATTTTCAGATAACATATAGTAAATCAACATCATCGTCAGTTGGTTATTTAAATTATCTTGAAATTAATACTCGTCGACAACTAGTAATTTCTGGTCCTGTAATGCAATTCCAGAATATTGATTATTTAGGGCAACCAACATATAATCAGTATCTTATAAGTAATGCAAATGCAAATATTCAAATTTGGGATATTACTGATCAACAGAATATTACCGGGATCAATACACAAACAGTAAATGGAAAAATGAGTTTTACTGATTCTGGTAATATTTTGAAAACTTATCTTGCTATTGACCCTACATCTGCATCATCATTTCCTAAACCGGAAATAGTTGGAGTTGTTCCTAATCAAAATCTTCATAACATTTCTCAAGCTGATATGGTAATTATTACCCATCCGAGTTTTCTTACGCAAGCACAAACTTTAGCTCAAGCACACAGAGACAAAGATAATTTATCAGTTTCCGTAGTAACCACAGATCAGGTTTATAATGAATTTTCTTCAGGAACACCAGATGCTACTGCCTATCGATGGATAATGAAAATGCTATATGACCGGGCACTAAATTCGGGTAATTCTGCTAATATGCCTAAATACCTGCTTCTTTTTGGAAGGGGAACATTCGATAATAGAAAAATATTACCAAATTCAGGAGATAATTTAATTCTTACATACCAGGCGGATAATTCGCTAATTACCACGTCATCATATGTAACAGATGATTACTTTGCATTACTTGATGATAATGATGGAGGTCAGATTCCTGCAAATTTAATGGATATTGGGGTGGGCAGATTTCCTGTAGTCACTGCTCAACAGGCTAATGATGTAGTTGATAAAACAATTGGTTATATGAATAACCTGGACAAAGGTGACTGGAAAAATCAACTTTGCTTCCTGGCAGATGATGGAGATGCTTCTTTACATGCGAAACAATCAGATAGTATTGCGGTTTCTGTTGGAAGAAATTTTCCGGCATTTCAGATAAATAAAATATATCTTGATGCATTTACACAAGAAGTAAGTGCAAGTGGTCAATCTTATCCAGTGGCAAAAGCCAAATTATTAAATTCAATTCAGTCGGGTTTGTTTTTGCTGGATTTTACAGGCCACGCAGGACCTCTTGGAATTACAAATGAATCAGTATTATCATTGTCGGATGTAAAAAAGCTTACCAATAAGCATTTATTCCTTTTTATTGGGGCAACATGTGATTTCCTTCAATTTGACATCCAAACTGTTTCGGGGGGTGAGCATGTACTTTTAAACCCAAATGGAGGCGGTATTGGTATTCTTTCAGCAGCAAGACCAGTTTATGCGTCACAAAATTTTGTGTTAAATAAACTTGTTTGTGATAACCTTTTCAAAAAACAAAATGGCAAGCAAATGAGGATTGGTGATATAATTTCGTATGCTAAAAATAATGTTGGAACTGAAATTAACAAATTATCCTACATGTATATGGGAGATCCTGCAATAATGTTAAATTATCCAACTAATTACACAGTTCAAACAAGTAAAATAAATCAAAGCACAACATTTGGAAATGATACTTTAAGAGCTTTGTCGGTCGATTCGGTGAAAGGATTTATTTCGGACGATAATGGGAATATTGTAACTAATTTTAATGGAACACTTCATGCAACAATTTATGACAAGATTCAACGAATTGTATCTTTGAACAATGAAGGTGATGGAGGATTAACTTTTTCGGATCGTACTAATATGCTGTTTTCTGGAAATGCACAAATAAAAAATGGCGTTTTTAATTATTCATTTATGCTGCCTAAAGATATAAAATATAATTATGGTGGAGGAAGAATTGATTATTATGCGCAGGATGATATAAATAACGTTGAAGCACAGGGAAAATTTGAAAATTTTATTGTAGGGGGCACTAGTAAAAAATATTTAAGTGATACAATTGGACCAAACGTTAAGCTGTATTTGAATTCAGAAAATTTTATTTCAGGTGAAAAGGTAAATGAAACTCCTTTGCTTATTGCAAATGTTAGTGATATTGACGGAATTAATACTGTTGGAAGTGGTATTGGCCATGATATTACAGTAAAAATTGATCAGGATCCTTCTCAAATGTATGTGTTGAATGATTTTTTTGAAGCTTCAACAGATAGCTATTCTGATGGAATGGTTAAATATAAATTGCCGGTAATGAGTGATGGAAAACACACATTAAGTTTTAAAGTTTGGGATTTATTAAACAATTCGTCAGAGAAATCGATTGATTTTGAAGTGATAACCGGACTTACACCTCAGATTTTCTCAATTTCTAATTATCCGAATCCGGTCAGCAACAAAACAAAAATTGTTGTAAAACATGACAGACCAGAATCAATTTTAAATACTACAGTTGAGATATTTGATTTATCAGGCAGAAAAATATGGTCATTTTCACAATCAAATGCAGATGCTATATCGTGGGATTTAGTGTCAGATGATGGACGCAAAGTAAAAAGCGGTATTTATCTTTATCGTGTAAGTATCAGAACTTCAGATAGTGATGTGACTTCAAAAACTAATAAAATGTTGATTATCGAACAATAAATTTAAATTTCTCCGTTTATTACTTCAATTTCTTAATTATTTTTATTAATATTGCACCTTCAAAAAAATATAATTTCCGAATGAAAAAGAACTTTTTAGCCCTGTTTATTTTATTGGCATTATCTGCAAGTATTTTTGCTGAAGATCCGAATCCAATAGTTACCGCAGTACCTTCACTTTCAATCGCTCCAGATGCACGGGGTGGTGGTATGGGAGATGTCGGTGCAGCTACAACACCCGATGTGAATTCTCAGTATTGGAATCCTGCAAAATATGTATTTATGGAAAGTGAAACAGGTGTTTCCATTTCGTATACTCCCTGGCTTCGAAAGTTAGTTTCCGACATTGATTTGTCTTATTTGGCAGGATACTATAAATTTGATCAACGTTCGGCAATAAGTGCTTCGTTACGATATTTTTCATTAGGACAAATTATATTGACTGATCAGTTGGGAAATGAGTTTGCTAAAGCTCAACCAAATGAATATGCATTTGACGTGGCTTATTCAAGAATGCTTTCAGATAAGTTCTCAGCCGCTGCTACTTTGAGATTGATTTATTCCGATTTGAATAATGGAATTAATTCGTCACAAACCGGAAGTTCAAGCGAAATGTATCCGGGTTTCTCTGTTGCAGCAGATGTTTCGGCTTATTACAGAACCCCAATTGCAGTTCAAGGTACAGAAGGTACATTAGGTTTAGGTTTGAATATTTCGAATATCGGTGCTAAAATCTCTTACGATGCTAACGCAACCAGTAATTTTATTCCAACAAACCTGAGGCTTGGTGGATCATTCGATTATCCGATTGACAATTATAATAAAATTTCAGTTAGTCTCGATTTAAATAAATTATTGGTCCCAACACCTAAGTTAAATCCTACAGCTCAAGATATTGCTGATTATAATAACATGTCACCTTTAACTGGAATTTTCAATTCGTTTTCGTATGCCCCGGGAGGTGCGACTGAAAAATTACAGGAAATCATGTGGTCAGTTGGTGCTGAATATGCTTATAATAACCAGTTCTTCGTCAGGGGTGGTTATTTCAACGAAAGCCAGTTCAAAGGTAACCGTAAATACTTTACTGCAGGTGCTGGTTTTAAACTAAATGTTTTTCAATTGGATGCTTCTTATGTGATTTCAACTTCACAGACCAATCCGCTAGATCAAACGTTGCGCTTCTCGCTTTCATTTGATTTGTATGGTTTGAAAAATCTGGTAAAATAAAATATTATTCCCAACTGTGGGAACAAAATATTAAACGGTTGGATGCTGCCATTGAGGTTGAATTCAACCGTTTTTGTTTATAACTTATTATTAGAGAATTATGAATTCAATAAGAGTTGGTTTTGGATACGATGTACATGCTTTTGCAGCGGAACGAGAATTGTGGCTTGGTGGAATTCGCATTAATTATTCCGTAGGGTTGCTGGGACATTCAGATGCAGATGTATTGATTCATGCACTCTGTGATGCCCTTCTTGGTGCAGCCAATTTACGCGACATCGGTTTTCATTTTCCAGACACAGCTGGCGAATACAAAAATATTGACAGCAAGATTCTTTTGATGGAAACTATGATTCTACTCCGATCCAAAGGATATGAATTCAGTAATGCCGACTGTACGGTTTGTGCTGAAGAACCCAAACTCAATCCACATATTCCGGCAATGCAAGAATGCCTGTCCGAAGTGCTTGGTGTAGATGTTGATTCAATTTCTATTAAAGCAACTACCACTGAAAAGCTCGGTTTTGTAGGCAGAAAAGAAGGAATGGCAGCTTATGCCACCGTCTTAATATACAAATCGTGAGAACTAAATTCAATTTCATTTGTTTTTCCTATAACTATATTAAAAAACTCTATCAGTTTTTTTGATAGGATTTAAAATCTTCTGATTAGTTTTGCATCATTAAAACTAAACAATTAAAAAATATAAGATTATGTCAGTATTAGTAGGAAAAAAAGCCCCTGTATTTAGCAGCAAAGCTGTGATAAATGGTGGCGAAATTGTAGAAAATTACTCGTTGGAACAATTTGTTGGTAAAAAGTATGTGGTACTTTTCTTTTATCCGGCCGATTTTACTTTTGTGTGTCCAACAGAATTAATTGCATTCGAAGAAAAA
>CAIYTJ010000551.1 GCA_903929065.1 uncultured Bacteroidales bacterium
ATAATCTTGTACTTTTAACTGCACGAGAACATTTCTTATGTCACTGGTTATTAGTTAGAATATATCCCGAAAATAAAAAATTAGCATTTGCGTTTTGGAATATGTGCAATGGCTTTTCAAGTAAAAATCAATCTAGATATGTAATTACAAGTCGTGTATATGAAGAAGCTAAATTGATTCAAGCAAATTTTCGACGTAAAAATTGTACATTGCCAAATCAAACAGGCAAGAAAACGATGTATTCTAAAAAAGAAGATAGAATGGTATTTGTTAATCCTGTTGATATTAATTTAATCAATGAATATATTTCGATTGGATTTGTATTTGGTAGAAAACCACATGATAAAGATGTGCGTGATAAAATATCTAAAACTAAAACCGGTGTTATTAATTCTATAGAGCACACACAAAATCAAAAAAAATCTGCTATAGGACGATATACATTAAAATGGTTTCAAGATAGACATGGTAAGAAATTAGGATTAAAAAAATATAATGAACGTAGTTTAAAACTATCTATAGGAAAGATAAATAAAAATAAATGAATCAAATCACTTTTTGCATACCTACAAAAAACAATCTTAGATATCTAAAATCTAGTATTGCATCTATTAAAGAGAATAGTAGCATGTCACATGATATTATCGTGTACATCGACAGTGATAATGATGGAACTGAAGAATGGTTGAAGACACAAACAAACGTTGCGTATCTAAAAAATCATGATGATGAACCTAAAGGCATTGCTCATGGTTACAATATGTGTATAGATGCTGCCGAAACTGACATTGTATGTATGTTCCATGCAGATATGTATATGGCGAAAGTATTTGATGTTGCTATTTGTAAGTACATTAAAGAAGGCGTTGTCGTCTCAGGCACTCGAATAGAACCACCGTTACATCCTGAAGGTAAAGAGAAGATTGTTAGGAACTTCGGAATGTACCCGGAAGATTTCATGAAAGCTGAATTCGATGAGTTTACCGCTGAATATATTCAGAATCATAAAGATAAAACTACTGTAGGTATATTTGCACCTTGGGCAATTTATAAAAGGGATGTCGAAGCAATAAATCTACACGATGAAATGTTTCACTCTTATCATGAAGACAGTGACATATTTAACAGATTTTTGTTAGCTGGTTACGAACTTGTTCAAACTTGGGAAGGGCTAGTATATCATTTAACGTGCAGAGGCGGTCAGTTTCAGGATGGAATAGATAAAGTAACAGCTGATCCAGCTTTTCATAGAATGAAAGAGACGGCAGCACGTGACTATTTACGTAAATGGGGAAGTTGGATTATAAACGATGAATATCAAAAACCAATTATTCCACGTAAATATAACGTAGCGTTTGTCGTTAAAAATTGCACATATCAACTATTAGAAGCATTAGAACCTTGTTGCGATAGAATTTACGTAGAAAACAAATTTAACTATAGAGAAACTGAGCAACCAAACACTTCTTTTGATTTAGACAAAAGAGTTTTATATATTTCGGAAAATGATCCTGAAGCAGAAAATGATATTGTGTTGAAATTCGATGGTACACAATTTACTCAAGACAGTTTTAATATAATACA
>CAIYTJ010000552.1 GCA_903929065.1 uncultured Bacteroidales bacterium
TATGTCTACATACCTTTTAAGTGCTTCCAGATAATAATAATCAGCATAATTTATCGGAACATTCACCTCTGAATTGTGTGGATATGACCCAACTGAGTGCATTAAAATGAATCCTGAGTTTTTCCCCTTTGCTGCAAGATAATTATCACTCGAAAGACTTCTGAGAATTTTTTCGGCGTAGTTGAAATACTTTGCACCGTCAGTTGTTTTTTGACTTAACTCTAATAAAGCTGAGGCAGCAACGGCGGCTGCTGAAGCATCGCGTGGAGCATTTGGTATATCGGGGGCATTGTAATCCCAGTACGGAATTGCATCTTCAGTTTTTACATTGGATATAATGTAGTTGGCAATTTTTTCAGCCCAATCGAGGTATTTTTTATCCTGAGTGTATCGGTAACAAACCGTATATCCATACAATCCCCAACTTTGACCTCGGGCCCACGAACTGCTGTTTGAATATCCCTGATGGGTTTCTTTGGTAAGAACTGCACCGGTTTCGGGATCGTAACTCACCAAATGATAAGTACTCATATCGGGGCGGAAATGATTTTTCATGGTTTTGTCGGCATGACTAATGGCAATTTTGTTATAACTATCATCACCAGTCATTTTTGATGCTTCGAAAAGCAACTCCAGATTCATCATATTATCAATTATCACAGGGAACTTCCAGGCAGGTTCATGATCCCAGGATTTTATAAGACCTACTTTTGGATAAAAACGACTGTTCAGGCTTTTTGCAGTATTAATCAGCACCAATGAGTCGCCAGATTCTGGAATCAACCGAAGTCCGTTCCCATAACTGCACATCATCATAAACCCGACATCGTGAATTCCCTTATAATATTGAATTTGCGATAATTTTGCGGTGAATTTTCTTGCTTCAGAACCAAGTTGTTTGTCACCTGACAATTCATACGCATACCACATAGAACCCGGAAAGAAACCACTGGTCCAGTCGTGCGAACCTGATAATCGGAGTTTATTTCCAGTGGAAACAGAACGGGGAAAACGAGTGCTGTCGGAGTGCAGATTGTCAATGGTTCTGGCCAGTAAATTCAATTGAAATTGAGCTCTGTCTATTCCTTTCTGAACCCAAGCATTTTCTGGATTTTTTAGTGAAGGTTTAAATCCAGATAAAAGAAGTATGGCACAAATTGCCAGCGATAAATTTTTCAGTTTCATAAATTGCCTTATTTTGCGTAAGAAATATAATTTTCTGTTGCAAAATTAGACAAAGGTCTCTTAGCAGACTTTTCCCCGTGTTGAAAAAACTTTCAATCACGTTGATTTTGGATGTTTTTGAGGTATTCGCTGGGCATACAACCTGCGTATTTCTTAAAAGCAGTAGAAAAATAGGCTGGAGTAAAACCAATCATCTCGCTTATTTCAGTCACATTATATTTGCCCTCCTTTAGCAATTTACAGGCATAAGAAAGTCTTACTTTTCGAATAAAATCACGGGCAGATTCTCCGGTAATTGCTTTTAATTTAAGATGAAGACCGGAACGACTCATGCACATTTCCTTACTGAAATCTTCAACCGAGAAATTTTCATTATCTATATGTTTTTCTACAATTTCAATGGCACGATTCATAAATTCTTCGTCCAGACCTGTTGAAACCAGTTCTTCGGTATTGAATTCCAAAGTAGAGGCATAACGGCGAATCACACGTTGATGCTGTTTGAAAATATTTCTGATTTTAGTTTCAATGATGGAGAATATGAAGGGTTTACCCAAATAATCATCGGCTCCAACCTGTAATCCTTTAAGTTGATGTTCAACTTCATTCTTTGCTGTCAGGAGTATGAATGGTATATGACAATAATGAATGTTCTGTTTTACCATTCTACAAAGTGTCAGCCCATCCAATATCGGCATCATTAAATCTGAAATAATAAGTTGAATCTCATCTTCCTGTTGGAGTATTTCCCATGCTATTTTTCCATTTTCTGCTTCAAACACATTATAGGCTGAAGAAAGATGAGTTGCAAGATAATTGCGGATTTCCTCATCATCTTCTACTAAAAGAATATTTTTCTTTTCAAAGAATTCATCACCAGCCACGTCAGGACTTACTATAAGTTCTGTTTCTTCGTTTTCTGTTACAGATTTCTGAGCATCTTTTTCAGCCCGAACACTTTCTTCATATACTTTTTCAATAATCTCATCCTCAATTTTTGGCGAAAGTTCTTTTTCGTCATAAAAATCAAGCTCAGCAGGAAGCAAAACGGTAAATTTCGATCCTTTGCCGATTTCGCTATCTAAAGTGATTTTGCCATGATGTTTTTCAACCAGATTTTTCACCAGCGAAAGCCCAATACCTGTACCCTGTGTATTATCGTCTTCCTGATAAAAACGGTCGAAAATGCGATCGAATTTCTCTTTTGAAATACCATAACCTGTATCCTCCACTTCAATACAAGTATAATTTTCATGTATACTTAAACTAAGTTTTATTTTTCCTCCTTTGGGTGAGTATTTAAACGCATTACTCAGCAAGTTTGTGAGTATTCTTTCAAGGTAATTTGGATCAAAATACACTTTCTGCTCAGCTATTGTTGAGTGGAAAATATATTCAGTTTCTTTCTTATCAGCAAGTTGAGTAAATAACTCAAAACTATTTTTTACAAAAGAAACAACTTCTAATTGTTTTACGTGTAAAGGCATAGCACCAAGTTCAGTTTTACGATAATCTAATGCCTGATTCACCAAATGTAACATACGCTCAGCATTCCGCTCAATTAGACTCAGTTGCTGCTGAACCCACTTGTGTTCTTTTACTCCCAGTTCCAGCATTTCACGTACAGGTGATAAAATAAGCGTTAGTGGAGTTCTGAATTCATGTGAAACATTGACAAAGAAACGAATTTTTGCCTGATCAATTTCTTTAGCACGTTCGCTGTTAATTCGTTCAAATTCAAGTTCTCTTGATATTATCTGTCTGCTTAAGTAAAATCTGATTAAAAAGATAACGGTTCCTATAATCAATATAAAGAATATAAATTTAGCCAGCCATGTATTATACCAATAAGGCAGAACAACTATTTCAAGCTGGGTTTCTGACAAACTCCATTTGCCGTTATTATTAGCTGCTTTTACCCGAAATATGTATTTACCGGGTGATAGATTTGAATAGCTTACACTGTTTTTTCCGGTTGTATACCACTCTTTATCAAATTCTTCCAGTTTGTATGAGTAGGTATTCTTTGTTCCTGCAAGAAAATTAAGCACTACGAATTCTAATCCAAAAACATTATATTCCGGTGGAATTTCGACAGACTTAGTTAATTCAATACTTTGCTTTAGAATTTTCGTATTATCATTTGGAGTTACTATCCTATTAAAAACTGTCAATTGATTAATGATTGGGGAAGGAGAAAATGGATTGTCAATCAATCGTTCTGGTGAAAATACTGTAATACCATTTATACCGCCAAAAAACATTTTGTCATCATTGGTTTTACAAGAAGAATATTGATTAAACTGATTGCTTTGTACCCCATCTGATTCTGTATAGACTCTCCATTTTTCAGAGTCAGTCGAAAGACAAATCAACCCTCTGTTTGTACTAATCCAAAGCCGTTTAAAATGATCTTCCTGAATTGAACAAATTGTGTAGCCGGGGAATCCTTTTGCTTCGTTATAATTTACTAACTTATTTTTTTCATAATAAAA
>CAIYTJ010000553.1 GCA_903929065.1 uncultured Bacteroidales bacterium
CAAAACTACCTTCATAAAAACAATAAATAATTTTTTCTGTTTTAGTTTTACTGTGAAAATCGAGTTTTCTTATTTTTCCATTTTGTACATAATAAATCCAAACACCATCATCAGTTCCAATCCAAAGTTGTTCTTTTGAGTCAATAAATATACTCAAAATCTTGGCATTCATTTTTTTAGCAATTGGAGTAATCTTTTCGAACGGAGTTATTTGTTTAGTCCCCGGATTATACAAAACCACACCATTTAGTGTACCTACCCATATTTCTCCCTTTTTATCTTTTACCAATCCATACACATTCTCATTAATCATCGGATCTTTACTCAGATAAATCCTATTAAAACTATGAGATCTTAAATCAAAATAATTTAATCCACCACCATGTGTACCCACAAGCAGATTTCCGTTATCTAGCTTTAAAATAGATTTTACATTATTGCCTGTAATAGAATGAGGATTATTCTCATCATTTGAAAAATGTTCAAAATGCTTACTCTTCGTATTATATAAATCCAAACCTTTGTCGTTAGTCCCAATCCAAACATTTCCATTTGGTTCTGCGAGCATGCAGCTTACCACATTGTCATTCAAAGAGTTTGTTCCACGCACATAATACAAGTGTTCAAACTGCATTTTTAATGGATGATAATAATTTAGTCCACCGTAATATGTCCCAAACCACAATCCACCTTGCGAATCTGAAAATATTGACCGAATTGAGTTCTGGCTGATTGATCCAAAATCCTGATAGTTGTTATAGAACCGTGTGAAATCATGACTAGTTTCAGTCATTACATTCAACCCTACAAAAGTTCCAATCCATAAACGTTGCTGAGCATCGTAACTCATCGACCGAATATAATCGGACGATATACTTTTGGGATTATTTTTGTCGTGTGTGTACCTGACAATTTGATTTTTTAAAATGTCAAATAAATATAAACCTGCACCTTCAGTGCCTATCCAGATTCTCTTTTTTTCTAAATTTTCAGGTAACATGGATTGAATTCTCTTCCCATCAAATTCAATATTGGCCAAAGAGTATGTATCACTTTGTGGATAATAAAAATAAAGACCCCGATCCGCCCCAATTAACATTCTATTGTCAATTCTAAGTAAAGCCGAAAGTCCGAAAGATATAGTTGGGAAATTTAGTTTTTTAAATCCATTTTTTTCAGAAAAACTATATAAACCTATATTTGTAGCTACATATAACACTTCATCATTCCATTTTTGCATTGAGAAAACCCGTATTCTCTGATTATTGATATGGGGAGCAAAAGTTGAAAAAGAATTAAGTTTATGATTATATTTTGCCAAACCACCATCAGTTCCTACCAACAAATCACCATTATAATCTAATAATAATGATGTTATTGAATTTGAAGGAAGACTTGATGGATCATTATCATCGTGGCGGTAAACTAGAAATCTATAGCCATCATAACGGTTTAAACCATCTGCTGTAGCAACCCAAATGAAACCAAACTGATCCTGTTTTATGTCATAAACAGTACTTTGAGATAAGCCTTCTTTGAGTGAAATATGTTGAAATAAAACCGATGAATTATTTATGGTCAATTGAGAATATGATATTCCCACCGAAAAAATAATAAACAAACCAGTAGCAAGTAATTTGGTTTTAAACATCTGTTTTAGAACTCTCTAATATAAGGGCATAATTCGAGTGCAAATATAATTAAATATGTAGATTATTGACTTTTTTTGTTTGTAAAACTTATAGTTAAAATAAAATCGTTTTGATTTTTCAAGTAGAAATCCTCATTATAACGATTAAAATGTTTTTTACGATAGAAATACTACTTCCTGTCACCTGTCAGGAAGTTTTTCCAACACTTCGTTTAAATTTAAACGAGTTCCCAATCATATTCTCCCAAAACCTGGCGTGAACCTGGCGTAAATAAAAAAACACCTACACAAAGAATGTGTAAGTGTTTGATTGTTAACGCTCTCCCTCTTGGACTTGAACCAAGGACCCTCTGATTAACAGTCAGATGCTCTAACCGACTGAGCTAAGGAAGAATTCGATTGTTACATTTTTTTGTCAAATGCGTTGCAAAAGTAATAGGTTTTATTGAAATATGCAATATCTTTGCACAAAAAACAAGTATAATTTTATGAAAAAAGTATTGGGAATGGGCAATGCCCTGACTGACATATTGTTGCAAATTGACAATGATGCGATTTTATCATCATTGAATTTGCTGAAAGGTGGAATGCAGCTTATCAACAGTGAAAGATCAGAAGAAATCAATGTAGCAGTGAGTAAATTTGAGAAGAAAATGGCAACCGGCGGTTCTGCTTCGAACACCATCAACGGTATTACAAAGTTAGGAATGAAAGCCGGATTTGTAGGAAAAATCGGAAAAGATGATATTGGTTTATTTTTCTCAAACGATTCGATAAACAATGGCGTTGAACCTCATTTATTATTGAGTGAAACTCCATCAGGACGTTGCACTGTGTTAGTCTCTACCGATAGTGAACGAACTCTTTGCACATTTTTGGGTGCCGCTTGTGAGTTAGTAGCATCCGATTTGAGTTCAGAGATATTTCGTGATTACGATATTTTTCATATCGAAGGCTATCTGGTTCAAAATCATGATTTAATTCGCACAGCAGTTCGATTAGCAAAACAGGAAGGATTAAAAGTTTCTATTGATCTGGCTAGTTATAATGTGGTGGAAGAAAACCTTGAATTTTTGCATGAAATCGTAAAAGAATACGTTGATATTGTATTTGCCAACGAGGAAGAAGCGCGTGCATTTACTGGTCAGGAACCGGAAGAGGCGTTAAATCATATTGCCGGCTATTGCGAAATTGCGATTGTAAAAGTGGGCAAAGATGGTTCTTTTATCAAATGTAACGATGAAAAAGTTCTTGTTAAACCGCGACAGTCTAACTGTATAGATACCACTGGAGCAGGTGATTTATATGCTGCCGGGTTCTTATTTGGTTTTGCAAATAATTTCTCACTTGAAATTTGCGGAAAGATTGGTTCGTTGGTTTCCGGAAATGTTGTTGAAGTACTCGGTGCGAAAATGGACAACGAAGTTTGGGATGAGATTCATGCTGAAATTAGAAAAATAGTGAATTAGTTTATCTGGTCATAAAGTGTTTATCAATCAACAATTTACTATATATTACCGACTGATTACTGCTGACTTATGTTCAAATCGTTCAAACTTTATATTTCCATCATTCTGGCAATGATTTTTTGGTCATTTTCGTTCATTTGGACGCGAGTGGCTATTCATTCATTCCAACCAATGACGCTTATCACACTTCGGTTGATCATTGCCTCATTGCTTTTGTTTGGAGTTATGAAGTTAAGCGGGAGACTTCAGAAACTACGCGGAAAAGACTTTAAATGGTTTATTCTGCTGGCATTTTTTGAACCATTTTTATATTATGTTGGTGAAACATTTGGTTTAACAATGGTGGAATCTACGCTGGCAGCAGTAATTATATCAACGATTCCACTTTTTGCACCGGTGCTGGCATTTATCATTTTGCGTGAACGTATTGGTCTGGCAACAATCATTGGAATTGTAGTTTCGCTTATTGGCGTTTTCTTTGTCATTTATGAACCAACTGGTGGCTTTAAAGCCAATCTCTGGGGCGTGGCATTAATGTTTATGGCGGTTTTCTCCGCCATTTGTTATGCCACCGTATTGAGGAAAATTCCTACTTATTACAATAATATGAGCGTGATTTTCTATCAGAGTTTGCTGGGTTTGATATTTTTTATCCCGACATTTTTTCTGACTGATTTTTCAACTATTCAGACATTGAAAGTCAGTTTCGAATCACTTTTGGCTTTAGTCATGTTAGCTATTTTTGCTTCAGTGATTGCTTTTGTATTGTTTGCCGGTGCTGTACGTCAGGTTGGAGTAACACGAACAAATGTTTTCGTGAATCTGATACCGGTTTTTACTGCCATTTTATCCTGGCTTATTTTGGATGAAATTTTGACAATTAGCAAATGGGCTGGTATTGCTATTGTTGTAACCGGACTGTTTGTCAGCCAGTTGAATAAATATAGAATTAACAAAAGAGTAAGACAAGAAATTTTGTAACACGATAAAAGAACCAATAACCGCATTTGGTTATGCAAACAAAGAAAAATAATCTGTTTTTTCTGTATCAATGGGTTTTCGTATTTCCAATCCTGTTGATTATAACCACTTTGGTGGCTCTTGCCACGATTATACTTTCCCCGCTTTTGCCAAATCACAAAATGTCCTATTACCCTGCCCGATGGTGGTCACGACTTACCTGCAAACTCACTTTCGTAAAAGTAAAAATTATCGGTTTGGAAAAACTCAATCCTCGTCAATCCTATGTTTTTGCGTTGAATCATCAAAGTATTTTTGATGTTTTCGTGGTTTACGGCTGGCTTCCATTTATCTTTAAATGGATGATGAAAGCAGAACTTCGAAAAATTCCACTTATGGGAAAAGCCTGCGAGTCAGCCGGACACATTTTTATCAATCGTTCAAGCCCGATAGAGGCCAAAAGGAGTCTTGAAAATGCTAAATTACAACTCAAAAACGGTGTTTCATTGGTGGTTTTTCCGGAAGGAACGAGAACTAAGACTGGAGAAATAGCGGCTTTTAAACGTGGAGCTTTTCGGATGACTACCGATTTGTTGCTTCCAATTGTTCCGGTTACTATTCGTGGCAGTTTTGAACGACTTCACCGCAATACGCTTCATATTATTCCGGGAACCATTGAAATGATTATTCATAATCCTATTGAAGTTGCTCCTTTCCTACCCGACAAAACTTCTGAACTTATCCAAAAAACATGGAATGAAGTAAATTCGGCACTTTGAACATTCTGCTTATTCCAATATAATTCGTACACCCAGACCTATTTTGCTTTCAATACTTATTTTCGGGTCGACACTTAGTTTTTTTCGTAATTTGGTAAGGATATTATTCAAAGAAGATTCTTTCAATTTTGCATCTTTTTCGTTCCAAACTGCTTCTATCATTTTATCCCTGCTCACAAAATTATTTTTATTGTTGCAAAGTAATGCCAGTACTTCTGTTTCATAGTTATTCAAATGAATTTTTTCGTATTCGTATTTTAGCGATTGCTCTTCAGGATAAAAGCTAAAATGCCCGATATGAATTGGTTCATGTGTTTTTTCACTCAATGATAAAAGATTATTTATTCTCAATGTAATTTCAATCAACTTATATGGCTTACGCACATAATCTGAATTCACTATGCTGAAACCTGTTTTAAAATCTTCGTTCCCATCACGTGAGGTTGTGAATAAAATAGGTGTATTGTTTTCTAAACGAATTAATTTGGCTATTTCAAATCCATCTAATAACCCGTTTAACATCACGTCTAATATAACAATATCCGGTTTGAACTCATCAAATTTTTCCATCGCTTGTTTGTCGTTAGTCAGGTAAAGAACTTTATATTCCAGCATTTCCAACGCACCGGCAAGTGGAGTTCCCAGATTTACATCATCTTCTATAATTAAAATTCGTTTCATTTGTTACTGGTTGAATGGTTGATTGGTTAATTGGTTGATTTTGAAAAACATTAACACGTGCTAATTCACTTGCAATTGACTATATTGTTAATTAATAACTATAAAACTATAAACTGTAAACTATAAACTGGAATTTATTCCGGCAACGACACTCTAAACCTGGTCCCTTCGCCCGATTGGCTTTCTACGGCTACTTCGCCCCGATGTTTTTCCACAATGGTTTTTACATAGTTCAACCCTATTCCGAAACCGTTTATTTTCGTATTTTCGGTATGTGCCCGGTTGTATTTATCAAATATCATGGGCAGTTTTTCTTCAGGTATACCGTACCCATTATCCATAATAGACACTACAATCCAACGATCTGATTTACTTACGCTAATTATAATCAGTACTTCGTTGCCTGAATATTTAATGGCATTATCAATCAGGTTAGCAAAACACTGGCCGAGCAGGTTTGCATCACCGGTAACCGATATGTCATTGGTTTCATAAACCGTTTGAATATCCACTTTTTTGACCGGATAACTTACAAATTTGCCCCGCAACTCATCAAAAAGCTTACAGAGATTGATTGGTTCTTTGTTCAGTGTAAGCAACCCTTCTTCCACTTTGGCTAATGCCACTATCATGTTTATAGTATCGTTCAGTTCGGCAGTGGCATTTATGGAACTGTTTACCAATAATTCGTGTTTGGATTTATCGTCTATAAAAGCCGGGAGCGAGAGGCAATCTAGGTTAAACGACAAGCTGGCCACCGGACGCTTCAACTCATGCGCTATAGTACTCAGAAAGTCATTTTTAAACGCTACCAATTGTTTTTGTTTGGCTAATATGTGCTGTAAGAAGCGGAAAGCAAGTAAACAGACAATGGAGAATACCAGCGATGCGAATAGCATTAACCCCATGCGTTTGATAATAATACCAAAGGGATTGATTAATACCAATTGCAGCGATTTTTTGTTTGCAAAATCAGTTTGTAAATATCCAGATGATACTACAAATATAGATGGTGAGAAATTAGTTTTGGATTGTTGAATTATTTTCCCTGAAGTCCGATTGATTAGATTAACAGAGTAATCTGAAAAAATTCCTCTTGAATTAAGAATTTGTTTTGTTATGCTATCAATCTTTTCAATTTTAATTGGAAATTTCAGACTTGTGTATTCATTTACGGCAATATCAATTAAATTCATATAATCATTTTTGTTGACTATCATTTGATCAAAATTATATGATGCCACAATTTGCTTATCAGCTTGTTCGTTCATAGGAGGTTTTATAACCG
>CAIYTJ010000554.1 GCA_903929065.1 uncultured Bacteroidales bacterium
ACTCACTTCTACTTGTTTTGCAAGAGAATAATAATACCGAGTAGGAGAATATGTAAATATTTATTGCTCATCGTTTCTTTTAAAATCGTTGCAAAGATAAAGCAAATTTTCATACCAACAAATACAAAGTGATATTTTTTTGGTTTTTTTTGTTACAATTCAAAATAAAATGACCGATATTTCCATATTATTTATAGAATTTCACACCAAAACAGCTATTCTGACGCCGTTTGTTTAATCAAATAATTCATCTTCCTTTCCTTCCTTTTATAATTTTCGATGAAAACGGCTTAAAATGCGTATCTTTGCAACATATTAATATATGATCAATGAGATTTGACGAACTACCGCTTTGCGATGCCGTACAGGATGGATTGCAAGCTATGAATTTTAAAGAAGCTACACCTGTTCAGGCCGAAACTATCCCTGTTATTCTTGCCAAACGTGATGTAATTGCCTGTGCACAAACCGGAACCGGAAAAACAGCTGCTTTTATTTTACCACTTTTACACAATCTGCAATCCGAACCGCATGCCGAAGATAAAGTAAATGCAATTATCATGGCTCCTACCCGCGAATTGGCGCAGCAAATTGACCAGCAAATGGAAGGTTTTTCGTACTTCACTTCTTTTTCATCAGTAGCTGTTTATGGCGGAAATGATTCACAAGCATGGGACGTTCAACGACGTGGTTTACAAAAAGGTGCTGATGTGGTTATTGCCACTCCCGGTCGGTTGCTTTCGCATATCAATCTTTACGACATCGATTTTTCGCATGTAAAATATTTTATTCTTGACGAAGCCGACCGAATGCTTGACATGGGATTCTTCGACGACATTATGACAGTTGTTAACCGACTTCCAAAAGACCGACAAACCATTATGTTTTCGGCCACTATGCCACCAAAAATCAGATTGCTTGCAAAAACAATTCTGAATAATCCGGTTGAAGTTAAAATAGCCATTTCAAAACCGCCTGAAAGCATTATGCAAACGGCTTATATTTGTTACGAACCGCAAAAACAGATGCTTGTTCGGCACTTATTTGCCGACAATCAACCGAATAAGGTGATTATTTTCTCCGGTTCAAAACTCAAAGTAAAAGAGCTTTTCAAAACGTTCCGCCAAATGGGACTTTCCGTCGGCGAAATGCACTCCGACCTCGACCAGGTGCAGCGTGACCACATTATGCATGAATTCCGGAACAACCGGGTGAATATTCTGGTAGCAACAGATATCGTATCCCGCGGAATTGATATTGATGATATTTCGCTGATTATCAACTATGATGTACCTCACGATGCAGAAGATTATGTACACCGAATCGGTCGCACAGCACGTGCCAGCGCCACAGGCATGGCAATTACATTTGTGTCGGAAGAAGAACAATACAAGTTCAAGCAGATTGAAGACTTTCTTGAAAAAGACATTTATAAAATCCCCATGCCCGAAGAATTGGGCGAAGCTCCTGAATACAAACCTGAACTGCACCGGTTTGGTCACAAAAAGTTTGCTTCCGGAAAAGGGAAATTCCATCGAAAAAAACCGAATAGGTAAATTGGTTGATTTGTTGATTTGTAATTGAGATAATGACAAAGTTTCCATATCCATTATTAAACAAAAATGAACTTATTAGTTCGGTAAATGAGCTTGCAGGCAAGCGAAACCCATTTTTACTGATAGTTGATTATAAAGCTGAAAGTGGCTACTTAATTAAAGAAAAGGAATTGGATAAGCAATTTGTTAGGTTTCAATTTCAAGAACCAAAAATCA
>CAIYTJ010000555.1 GCA_903929065.1 uncultured Bacteroidales bacterium
CAAAAAATAATACTAAAACTGATATGGAGAGTTTTATGGTAAGTAATTCAAATTTGGCAAAAGTAATTATTGCTTCCGAGAATCAGATTAATAATGATTTAGAAGCTTCAACAATACAGATTAACAATACTGAAATGAGTTTACAAGGCATGACAATTTCACAGCAGGGAACTAATAATCTCGCCATTCAGGTGAATGTAAGAGGAATAGGACAGATTCAAAATATCAAACAAATTGGCAATAACAACAATAACACAACTTTATATAGAAATAACAGATGGATTTCAGCAGGTGAAAATTTGATTGGCTTCGTTATAAAACAGCCACTTTTCATGACTGTACAAAATGGAACTACAAATGAAATGATTAATTTACCAATTTCTCAATTTGCTGATCAGCTATATGGTAAAGAAATGGCGCAAGTTCAAGGAAATGAAAACCTCACGAATCAACTTCAGGAAGCTACTGATAAACAATTAATTGGTAAAAATGAAGCTTACATTTCAATTAAAGGCAATAAAAATGAAATTGACCAATACCAGTCAGGATTTCATAATATGTCAAGAGTAAATGTTACGGGAAATGAAAATTTAGTGGCATGTTTACAAAAAGGTGATATGAATTATACAGAAGTTAATATCTCATCGGGTTTTGTCAATATTTCTAAAATTACACAAAGTGGATATTTTAATTCGGCAATTATTTATCAAGTGGGTGGATACAATACGGTAAATATAATTCAACATCAATAAAAAATTTCAGAAATATCGCTTTTGCATTCAAAGTAATTTAAAATAGAACCTATATCCAAAATGGTATAAAAATAACTGATATGAAAAAGTTAATTATATGTGTCTTGTTTCTCCTAATTAATTATTTACCTGCTGAATGTCAGGGTGTAATTAATAACTCAGGCGTGCAAATGAATCAAAATATTATCCAATTAAGCAACCCGGGTATTGACAATATCATTGGCTTTCAAATGCTTAATCAGGGACTAAACAATAGTGTTACGAGCTTTCAGGTAGGGAATAATAATGTATTGAACATTAATCAGGAAAAGGACAATAGTTTCGGCAGTAGCAATCAATCTTATACACATCAGGTAGGTAATGCCAATGAGTTAAGTTTAAATCAGAAAGGCAGTGGAAATTTGCTTGTGAATTATCAGGTAGGAAATACAAGCGAAACCGAAAAAATGCTGAAAAATGAATTATCAGACATTACAAAATCATCACTTCCTGGATTTGAAATAAATTCATCATTGGTTCCGGGTGACGCAAATAAAATGGACTTTGCGCAAAGTGGAAATTCTAATATTGTTCTGGCAATTCAGGAGGGATCAAAAAATTCATTTTCAGGCGAACAAAAGGGACAGAATAATAACCTGTATCTTCTTCAGAAAGGTATGAATAACAATGTTAGCGGATTTGTTCAAGCTAATGAATCAGATGCGGTTTTATATGATAAAGTTATTCAGATTGGTGATAATTTAAATCTAAAAACTGCTGGTTATTCCATTGACCGGAAAAATGGAAATACTTACATTCAAACAGGTTCAAATCTTTCTTTTCAGCTTACAAATACTCAAATTAATCCAATTGGAGGCATTGAAGTAACAATGACCGGCAATAATATGAAAGTTGTGATTGATCAAACAAGTATTCCTTATCCATTGAAATAATAAATATTAGTAGTGCAATTAACTTGAAAGTGTCTGTTTTTAAAATACATCATTATGAATATAATAGCTTCAATATTATTGTCAGCAGCTTTAATGGGCAATTCTCCAATTGAGAAGGATACATTAAACTCAACGATTCTTCAAAAAAATCAACCTGAAATTCACGGGAATTATATATTAACCAATAACCTTTCATCCTTTGGTTTTAAAATTTTGTATAGCGGAACTGATAATGGAAAAAATATATATAAAGTTGTTTTCGAAAAGGGAATTCTATTCGAAATAAACAAAAGTGAACTTGACAATTCATCAAAAGAAATTCTCAATAAGTTTACTGATTTTATTGTTAAAAATCCCACAATGATAGTCGATATTATTGGACATACAGATAAATCGGGTCCATCTGAATTAAACCAGGCTTTATCAATGAATAGAGCAAAATCTGTAGAAAGTTATTTAATTTCAAATAACGTGGCGATAAACCAAATAAACGAAGTTATAGGTAAAAGTTCTTCTGAGCCGGTAAAAACGAATTTTACAGAATCAGGAAGAGCCTCGAACAGACGTGTTGAAGTTTTCCTGAAATCTACTACATCGTTTCAACATCTCAGAGCAAATCATGATGATTTAATAAAAACAGAACTTGAAAATCCGCTACTTAAAAAATTAGTAGATAATGTTGTTAAGCAAGTTTCTAAAGCAAATGAGACTGAATTAGAAATTGATGGATTAATAGTTGACGATACAAAAACAAAAAGCGGGAAGGATTTTTACGATATTTTTTATAGCCTTTGGATTCCACCGGCAAAAGCACGAAATTACTCCATTACAATTTCCGAAAAACCCTACAGAATGAATAATACATTAATCGAAGTTTCTATTAATGAAAACATGGTATATCAGTCAGTTTTGCAGCCCCGGCAGGACATAGTTGAATCTCAGTCGAATGAAGCTATTTCCTATAGTCAGGACTATCTGCAGAATTATGAAGAAATTATGAATATGATAAATGGGGAAGATTTGTCAGGATCAGGTATTTATTAAATAAATCACGCAATATCAAATAAAATAACATACTCAATTAGGTTTTAATTCTCTAATATAAATTAACAAAGCATCAAAAATTATGAAAATCATTTGTAAAACACTATTCATTGTAATTTTTTTCGTGGCAGGAAAAAGTTATGCACAGGATTTGGTTTATCAGGCTAAAAATCCGGCATTTGGAGGTAACCCTTACAATTACAGTTGGTTATTGAGTTCTGCTCAGGCACAGAATGATATAAAGAATCCCAGCTCTGCCAGTACTTACACAGGTAATGGTTCAAATCCTTTAACTGATTTTGCTGATAACCTGAACCGGCAAATTTTGAGTGAACTTTCAAGGCAAATTGTTTTAAAGCAATTTGGTGAAAATGCATTAACTGCCGGAACGTATGTTTTGGGAGATTATCAGATTGATATTGGAAACCAGTCAAATGGTTTGAATATCACAATTACCGATAATAAATCGGGAACAAAAACAACAGTTGAGGTTCCATATTTTTAATCAATTATTCGCTAAAAAAACAATTATGCATAAGAAAAC
>CAIYTJ010000556.1 GCA_903929065.1 uncultured Bacteroidales bacterium
AAAATTAGCCGCATCAATCCATTAACTCAAGACGTGGTTAGCCGTTGGGATACGATATAGTACCCCCTTTCTAAACGTTGTAGTTCCTTTGGGTACTTCTGGGTAAGGGTCAACACCATAGGCATCTTTATACCAAGCAGCATATTCATTTAATGAATGTTCTACATCAACTTCATTTATATCAAATTGTACCACATCCCTATCAAGTTCGGCGGCACATAATCCAACCGTACCGCTTCCCGCCATACAATCTAAAATTAAATCTCCCCTTACAGAACATTCTAAAATTGGAATAACAGGCAGATATTTGGACATTACGGCTATCGGGTCATAATCAGGGTCTAATTTTTTCACTTCTTTTCCCCTGCTACCACCGTTACCACCTATAATTTCATTATCACCTTTACACCTGCTTAAAAACGTTTTATAACCATCTATACCATCTTGTTCTGTCCATCTGTTTTTAAACATCTTACCAATAGATGGAGCAATAAAACCTTCTCTGGTTTTAGTGAAATCATTATTTCTTTGAACTGGTTTTTTATTTAATGCTCCAATCTGCCCTTCATTATATACTATAAAAGGTTTGTAATAGTAACCACGTTTACCTTCTTTATTAATTGGTTCTTGTACAAAATGGTAAATCATTTCAGTATTATCTTGTAACCTAACATATTCACCCCCAGCACCTTTATTATTCATCAACCTGTTTTTGTACCAGATAATTTGACCAACCAAATGCCACCTATCTGCTAATAATGCAGCACATAATAATGCAGGTATCGTTTGTAATTCACCATCTCTTATTGTATCACCGATATTTATGAACAGGCTGCCAGATAATTTAAGAACACGCTTCATCTCCTTTGAAAAATTAGCAGCACAATTTCTAATGTAATCTTCTTTTAGTGGCTCACTACCTAAACCACCATTACGGTTATAATCTGACCTTAACAACCAATAAGGTGGGCTTGTAATCACCACTTGGACACTATCGGTTGCAACCTGTGGCATTGTAATACTATCCCGGTGATAAAATTTATACCGTTCATACTGTATAAATTCTTTCCATTGTTTTGCTGTTGGTTCTGGTACTGGCTCTTTTGCTGGTTCTGGCTCTGGGTCATCATCAAAATCTGGAAATTCCCTTTTTAAAAAAGCATCAACAATATCATCAGGGTCATCAACTGGAAATCTTGTTGCTGTTGGTTCTACTGCTTCTTCTTGCTCGGAACATCTTGTTAAATACGTTTCTGTTACTGGTATCTTTGTTGCTTGTGGTGGTGTAGGTGCTGGTGGTTTATTAATAGGTTCTTCATCTTCATCAGCTTTTTTGTTAAGAATTTTTTGCTCCGTATTGTCCATACACCTTTTCATTTCATTCCAATTATCTAATTCGCAATCAAGCAAACTTTGAAATAATTTAGGGTCTGTATCTTTCCATTTATAAGCCCGCCTGATAAGGGTAATTACATATTCAGGCAGTCCCACCATCTTACCAATCCAATTATCAGTACCACCTTTAAATGGTTTACCTGTTGTTGGTGCAACTATACCATCTTTCCCTTGCCCTAATGGCATCAGTCCAATTAAATATAGTGCTTCATTACACTTTTGCCTTTTTGTCTTTGTGCGGAAATTATTATGCCCTATCAATAAAGCCTTGATTTCAATAGTAGAAGGTTTATCAACAATAGCGTTTAAATACAACCAGTCATTATAGCCAGAAGCAACAAGACTTTGTGCAGCCAGTACACGTATAACACCCGCATCAATCCAAACTGCATCTTCCGGGCCAGCAATGGGGAAGATGTGAATAGGTTGCAATTGTCCTTTATCTAAAAATTGTGCTGCCTTATCTGCTATTTCAGCAATAGTAACCAGCCCATATAATTCGGTATGCTCTGGGCGTATTGTACATAATGAAACTGGTATTCTTACAATAACTTCTTTTGTTGGTTGCATTAGTTGGTTTTTTAAAAGTTGATAAATTGATTTGGAGATATTAAAAGTGGTTTTTTTAGAAGTGGATATATTTAAAACGGTTCGTTTATGACTTGTTGGGACTTTTGATAAGTCATATCAATACCGTTTATCTACCATTTTTTATAACCATTTCGGGTCTATGGATTTTCGTGAAGATTTTTATTGATGCTGGTAAATTTTTATACAGGTAACACATTGAATAAGTAAATTCAGCAAGTCTTGTTGGTGTAAATCCATCAGCACAATATGCAAGAATAGTATTCCACATTTCATCGTGCCTATCTGACCTATAAGCAAATGTTACACCGTACTTATCATACATTATTTGAAAAGTCTTTCTGATAAATGTTATCTGACTTTTAGGGCGTTCTTCGGCAGGGATGCCCATTTCGGCGTTATCATAAATATCCCACTTCTTAATGGTTGCCATTATCTTTTCTAAATCAAAAGGTTTTTTCATATAAAATGTATTTAAGCTGTTCGTTTGGCAAAAATTCTGTAAATCTTTTTGTGTGTACTCTTGTGAGGGTGTGTAGAAAAATTGCCTGATTGATTATTAATTTTAAAATGCAACAAATACGACACCGTTGTAATTATCACAAGGCATTAGATTTTCTTTTTCTAATAACCAGATACTAGTAAGCAAAAACCCATTAGCAGTTTCTTCACTTCCTACTTTCGCAATAAATGCTTCCTTGTTTTCAAGTTGCCGTTTACAGACCTTAGCAGTTTCTGCTGGATTAGTTTTATAATTCAATTCTACCAGACAGAAGATTCCATAAATTGCTATGGCTGCTTCTTCATCAACTACATAGTATGTTAACCCAACACCACCCGGTGTATCATTCTTATAAAAACCTTGAATACTCTTAACATTTGTGCCTTTTGGTGCGCCAGCTAATACGTTTAACTTTTTCATTTTCTTTGTTTTTTTTTGTTTCACTAAGTTACGAAATGAACTGTTAAAACAATGTCATAGAAAGGTTAAACTAAATACAAAAAACGTTATTAATCAATCATTTATGGTTAACATTATGTCGTAAAAAGAATAATTGATATATTTAATTTTGGCAAAAATTCTGTATAACATTTTGTTCGGGGGAATGTCTGGTATATTCAATTCTCAGCGCTTTTAAATCTTAGGCAAAAAATAAGTTTTTTGGCAAAAACTCTGTATAAAAATTTGCCTTTGGGATTGTTGGGAATATTCAATTCTAAGCGCCTTTAAAACTCTTAGGCAAAAATATCTGCTCAT
>CAIYTJ010000557.1 GCA_903929065.1 uncultured Bacteroidales bacterium
AAAGATATTGTAGCCCAAATAGAAAAATATAGAATTGAAAACATTTCATATATAATTAATGGCGGTAATATATTTCAGAGAAAAGGAACTTTGATATTCTTAATAATACTGACAATTTTGATTTTATTTATATCCTATTTAACAACCTTAGATTTAATTGAATCCTCAGATTTAAAAGTGATCATAAGAGTTTTTGGAGGATTTCTTTTATTCATATTTTGGTTGACATATTTTGTTGAACAGAAAAGAAAAAAGAAAAATAACGCCAGCTAACACCCAATCTCCCCCTCGTTTGCAACAAGGGGTAAATGATTGAACGTTTATAACGAAATAAAAACCCATGCAAAGCATATTCACCAATAAGAATAAACAACCCGATAACAAGGATCTAAAAGTGTCGTTGGGTGATACCTATGCGGTATGGCAATCGATCCGGGAGTATGTTCTGTTGAATCCAAAAACTTTTGAAGAGTGGAATTGTTCCAATTATGGGTGGAGTTTGCGGATAAAAGATAATAAACGGGCTACCATATATCTGTTACCGCGCGAAGGGTTTTTCAAAGCGGCTTTTGTATTCGGTCAGAAAGCCACCGATATGATACTGAAAAGCACCGTAGCCGATACCATAAAATCAGAACTCAACGCAGCCCGGGTGTATGCCGAAGGCCGTGGAATACGAATTGATATAAAAAACGAAGGGCTTACGGGGGATTTGATACAATTAATTGACATTAAACTGGCAAATTAAAGCCAGCGGTAAAAAAAACGATATTCGGAAGATTATTTTAAAACACGATAGTTTATCACTTAAAAACTGATTATTATGTTTAATGATGATGACGATGAATTAGATTCGGGTTGGGAAGATCCGTATGCAACATGGGAAGAAGATGACGACCTTGATTTTTCCTATGACTTTCTGGAGTTTATCGAACACAAGTCGGACGTTATTGATTTGCTTTGCAAATTTCATCAGGATATAAAAGCAGAAATCAAACCGGCTATTCGCAAACTCATGTACAGCCAGTATCCGGTTTTGAGAACCGAAGAACGGCCGCTTTTGGTGGAAGATATTGAATTCATTATTAACTATACGGCCAACCAGGATTACCTGCTGAAAATATATAAGTTGCTGGAGTGGCATAAAAAGGGAGAAGACCTTCGAACTCTTTATCCCAAGCTTGACAAGTGGGCTAAATTCTATTGCCGCCCGGCCGAACCGGATACGGTTTCCTTTACCCGCCCCGAAAATTATTTTTGGATGACCGACGAAGAGTGGATAGAAGATGCCAAAAAAGAAAATGAAGGGCTGCTTCAATTTTATAACTGGGAACAAACCCGTCAGGCAGAATATATCCTGCTTATACAGAAAATCTATTTCAGGTACTTCCCTCAATTGCTCGACCTGAACAGCGATGAATGGATATTGTTTGCCGTGGACATACGCGATGAATATGAAATGTTTAAAGAGAGTTGCGAACATATCGAAGAATTTATCGATTGCGGATTTCCGGAGGAAGATTTCAAACTCACGGGTAATGATTACTTTGAAAAATACAGCGCCTTACCTGAAGAAGTCAGGCTTAAAGCCCGTGATTTGCGCGAACGAAGAATTGCGGGGGAGAGAATATAATTTTTGTTTTAACTTTCAAATCCCTCCGCTTCGCTCGTCCCCTTTATTTAAGGGGACATTTACTAATGCACATGCTTTTTTACACTTAATTGAATGATAGGAAATCTGAAACTTTTATTCTTCAGATGTCCCCTTTTCAAGTGGACGAGCGAAGCGGAGGGGTTCCAAACCTTTCAAAATCAGAAAAAATCAACAATTAATCTAATTGTGAATTGCGGATTATCACGTTTGCATTAACTTCTGTATCTTTGCCTTGTCATTAAAAAAGGAAAAGACATGAAGAAAAAAATCGTGATTGCATTTTTATTTATACTCAGTCTGTCGGCTGTTCAGGCACAATTGCTCTGGAAAGTCACCGGAAACGGACTGAAGCATCCCTCCTACCTGTTCGGCACGCACCATTTGATACCCATTCAGTTTCTGGACAGCGTACCCGGTTTGTTCAAATCGTTCAACGACTGCGAAACGGTCGTTGGCGAAATGGTCATGAATAATATCGATGCAACGGCTAAAATCCAACAAGCCGCTATTATGCCCGATCACCAGCAGATTAATGAACTGTTGAACGACGAAGAATATAAAACGGTTGATACGGAGCTGAAATCGGTTTTGAAATTCGGATTGAAAGAAGTTTCAATCATGAATCCGACGTTGATACTTACTATGTATGAAATGGAAATATACAAAAAGCTCACCGGATTTACCGATGACAAGCAATCTGACTCTTATTTTCAATTAATTGCAGAAGAAAAAGATAAAAAAGTGGTCGGTTTGGAAACGATTGACCAACAGATTGCCGTTTTGTTTGGCAATGGAAGCCTGGAACGACAAGCTAATGTTTTGGTGGAAACGGTACGGCAAAAAAACACGATTCTTAAAGAAATGATTCAACTGAATAAGCTCTACAAGACCGGTAAGTTGGATGAATTAATCGCGCTTTCGAAAGGAAAGGGAAATATAACCGATATGACCGAAGAAGAATATGCCAATCTGGTTGACAAACGAAATGCAGATTGGATGACTAAATTACCTAAACTTATGCACGAATCACCTTGCTTTATTGCCGTTGGTGCCATGCATTTAGGCGGCAAAAACGGATTAATCAAATTGCTGCAGAAAGAAGGATATAAGGTTAGCCCAATTTCCAATTAAAATAATTTCCAATTTTCAATTAAAAAAGACTTTTGGTTGTCAAATCTAATTGGAAATTGGAAGTTAAAACATTGGAAATTAAAATATCTTCCTGTAAATGTGGCAATACGGCGTACCGTGTTTCTTTTCGTAATAGGCCTGATGGTAATCTTCGGCTTTCCAGAATTCGGGTGCCGGGCGTAAAATAGTAGCCACTTTATAGCCCTTCGCAGTCAGAATACCTACATATTTTTCGGCCACTTTATGCTGATCTTCAGAAGAATAGAAAATCACCGAACGATACTGGTCACCGATATCAGGTCCCTGACCACCAACCTGTGTAAAATCATGTGTTTCATAATATAACTTCACCAAATCCTCATAAGTCGTTTTGGTTTTATCAAAAACCACTTCGGTAGTTTCCACATGACCGGTTTCGCCGGTACATACTTCCTGATAAGTTGGGTTTTTGGTATGACCGCCCATATAACCCACTGTGGTGCTGATTACTCCGGGTGCTTTCATTAAATAGTACTGCGTTCCCCAGAAACATCCTGAGGCAAAATACGCTTTTTCGTGATTCTTTTCCTGTTCTGTCATAACTTTATCGGGTATAAATTTCATTGAAATTGAATTGACGCAATATCGGGTGTTCTTTGGAGTAAATCCTTCATTCAGAAATACATGACCTAAATGCGCACCACAATTAGCACAAACTATCTCAGTTCGTTGTCCATCTGCATCGGGAATCCGTTTAACAGCACCTTTAATTTCATCATCAAAACTCGGCCAACCACAATGTGCGTCAAACTTACTTTCGGAACGGTATAAAGGTGCATCACATTGTTTGCACACATAGGTTCCTTTGGCATAATTATTTTCATACTCGCCCGTGAAAGGTCGTTCGGTGGCTTTGTGTAATATAACGGCTTGTTCGGCCGGTGTAAGTGGATTTAATTTCATTTTTTTAGTTTGTTGACTGCACGCACTTTGTGTGAAAACAAGAAGCACTACAGTGATTAATATTGATAAGTTAGATTTCATTTTTTTCGATTGTTTAATTTCAACATTAAACAGTTGAAAACAAACCTTTGTTCAATAAATTAATCAAAACAAAAACGCCTCATAAATAAGGCGTTTTAACTTGTTATTGCTTAGTTTTTTAGCGTAACCGATCGAGTGATTTGACCAGTTTCTCATCTTTTCCAATTGCTCCGATAGCAAGATAACTCAGAATCAAATTAATAAGTGGCAAAACAGTCGCCATTCGCAAATGCCAGTCGGTGTGCAGCCGTTGAGTTGCAGACCAAATATAAAAAGCCAGAAAAACATAAAATATCAACATGAAAGCCATGTTAATTACTGTTAGCCGAATCTGTTTTGGTCTGGTTTTATACGAAAAAATAGTAATCAAACCAATAACCGGAACTACCAATGAAACGGTGGTTAATCCCCAAATAGTTGATTCAAGCATATTTCCTGTTGGTTTTATCAACGAAATGCCTCTGAAATCAACGAGATAAATCAGTTTATCGACAGAATTTATCAAATCGGCTAACGGTGAGAAAACCACAAATCCCGATAAAATAACGATTGCCAATAAATATACTGTTTGAATTCTTTGTATCATAGCTTAATTATTTTTTCCACTGGGCATCACGGACTTTGTAAATCCGTTCGATAATGTCCACAACTTTTAATCCTTCAAGCACATTGGTTGTAATTGTGCCTTTATCACTCAGTTTTTCGATTACATTTTCAATTACATAATGGTGATTTTGGGCAGAACCTTTGTACAGTCCGTAATCATTTGGAGGATTGGAAGGTGCCAATTCAGGCATTTCGTAATCTTTTACATGGCAATACGTTACTTCGTTCATATATTGTCCGGCCACTTTCACTGTTCCCTTTGAACCGATAATGGTAATGCTGCTTTCCAGGTTAGTATCCCAAACGGATGTTGAATAATTCAGGCAGCCCATTCCTCCATTTATAAAATCGAAAGTAACCACTCCACTGTCTTCAAAATCCGTTAGTTCTTTATGGCTAAAATCGGCAAAGTTACCGCGAATGTTCTGAACATCTCCAAAAAGCCAATACATAATATCGATAAAGTGCGAAAATTGGGTAAACAACGTTCCACCATCCAACTTCGCATCACCGTGCCAGTTTCCTTTTTTATAATAACGGTCATCACGATTCCAGTAACAATCCAACTTTACCATGTAAATATCACCAAGCGTATTGTTATCAACCAGTTCCTTCAACCAAACAGATGGTGGAGAATAACGGTTCTGCATTACACAAAATACGTGGCGCGACATTTCCAACGATTTAAACAGAATTTCTTCAGAATCCTGTTTTGTAAGTGCGATAGGTTTTTCCAACACCACATGTTTCTTTGCTTTAAGAGCTTTGATAGCATATTCGGCATGGTAACCGTTTGGTGTGCAGATATTAATCACATCAATGTCCAGATTCGCAGCTAATAATTCATCGATATTCGCAAAAAATGCTTCCGTTATATCATTCAATCCTATTTTTTCCTTTGGCAATACATCGCAAACTGCTATTAATTCTGCTTCCGGATTCCGGCGAATCATTTCGGCATGTCTTTTTCCAATATGCCCTTGTCCTATTACTGCGAATTTTATCATAATATTCAATTATCAATTTTTTAATTACCAATTTCCAATTATTACTTGTTTCTTGTTGTATGAATTATTTTTGTCAATATCTTTTGGATTTCTTTTAAATCAAATAGTAACTTCTCATTTGTTGGATAATGAGGAGATTCTTTACAAAGCAATAACCAATATTCAGTTTCTTCAGCCTCTTTTGCAGAAATCTTCAACTTATGAATAAAATCAGCAGGACTTTCGGCATGTTGTGCTTCTCGAATATTAGCACCAATTGAAGTTCCTGAACGGAAAATCTGGTTACTTAATAGGAACTTTCTCTTTTCATTTAATAGTTCAGCAAAATCAATGACTTCCAATGAAAATTGAAATGATTTATCCAAAATCACGTTTTCTTTTTCCATATCTTTATAATTTCTAAATATTACGAACAATTGGAAATTGAAAATTAATTAATTGGAAATTTTTGAAACGTTCCCATTCTCCAACCGATATTCCTGATTTGTTTCCGGGCAGAAAGCGGTATTTTCCGAATCAAAATGCAATTTATGTCCGTTCTCGCTTACCCAACCGATTTGTTTGGCCGGATTACCAACAACCAATGCAAAAGGTTTTACCGGCTTTGTTATAACAGCTCCAGCTCCGATTAATGCATATTCACCTATTTCGTTACCACAAACTACCGTTGCATTTGCACCTATGCTGGCACCTTTACGTACAATTGTTTCAGCATATTCGTTTTTACGGTTAACATGGCTGCGTGGATTGATAATGTTGGTAAAAACCATTGATGGGCCCAAAAAAACATCATCCTCACAAATTACACCGGTATACACCGAAACATTATTCTGGATTTTCACATTCCTGCCAAGCCTAACTGATGGCGAAATTACAACATTTTGCCCGATATTACAAGATTCGCCGATAAAACATCCGGACATAATATGCGAGAAATGCCATATTTTGGTGCCCTTCCCTATTTCACATCCCTGATCAATTACGGCTGTTTCGTGTGCGAAGTATTCATTCATAATTTTATCGATAATTTGATTTGTTTCTCATCTGATAATAATGCCTTCGAAAATCTTTATCATTATTGAAAAAATAAAGAAGAAATAATGTCATCGCTATTGATATTAAATTTTGTGAAATTTTTGGTATACTGTCAAACTCAGAGCCCAATTTAACGAGTTCACCAAACAATCCCAACAAATTAAATATATTCATAATAATCAAAGCCCATTGTCTTCCTGAATAAATTGCCAGTAAAAGTCCTCCATTAATCAATATTATTAAAGATAACATTATGACAATAACTGAAAATTCAAGTTTATCATTTTGTAAAGCAGGAATTATTGCAAAAAGAGGTAATGAAAAAAGACAAATAAAAGTATATAGTACTTTCCTGTGCGAGTATTCGGCTTTGTCTTCTTTAATTAAAAATGTTTTTTCAGTGTAAACCGATTCTGCTAAAAATTCAGAACAATAAAATTGAATACAGGAGTTATCAATATTTTTAGTGCAAAGGATTTTCTTATTTGCATTATACATTCTATTCAAACATGATTGGCAGATGTGCGAATCCTCTTCCATTGCTATTATCTTTCAGTTTTGAAATCAAAAAGATTAACTTACAAATTCTAATACTGACTTTGTTATATATTCCAGTTGTTCAATTGAAAGTTCCGTGTGCATAGGTAAAGACATTACACACTCACTGAGTTTTTCGGCAACAGGGAAATCACCGGCCTTATAACGTGAATCCTGATAGGCTTTCTGAAGGTGCAAAGGAACGGGATAATAAATCATAGCCGGAATTCCTTTGTCAGCCAGCTGTTTTATTAATTCTGCACGATTTATTCCATTCAATTTCAGGGTATATTGATGAAAAACATGGGTTGAATAACTTGTACGGGCAGGAGTGATTAATTTATCACAATCGGCAAAGGCAGCATCGTAATAATCAGCTGCAGAAAGTCTGTTTGCACAATATTCGTCTAGATGTTTCAGTTTTTCATCCAAAACTGCTGCCTGAATACTATCCAACCGGGAATTAACGCCAACCATATCGTGATAGTACCGAACCACCATGCCGTGATTGGAGATTGCCCGCATTTTAGCAGCCAGTTCATCATTATTTGTAAAATAGCACCACCATCACCAAAACAACCTAAGTTTTTAGAAGGAAAAAAGGAGGTACAACCTATATCCCCCATGCACCCCGATTGAACTTTTCTTCCATCGGAAAAAG
>CAIYTJ010000558.1 GCA_903929065.1 uncultured Bacteroidales bacterium
GATGTTTTTCCACAATAAACTTTCGCGAAAAGATTATACGTTGCTGGATGATGGGCAAAAACTAACCATTGGTAAAACACAGATTTTATGTATTCTTACGCCGGGTCATACACCAGGATCAATGAGTTATCTTATTGATAATAAATATCTTTTTGTTGGAGACGCTTTTGGTTTGAAGGATGGTAAAGTTGACAAAGCAAATTCGTTTTTCAGTAAAGATATAAAACTGGCAATCAAATCATTTGACAAAATCAAAAACCTTCCGGATGCAGAATACATTTTCACAGCTCATAACGGCTTTACTAATGACTACAAAAACGCTGTTATGACTGATTTAAAGGAGAAATAATTTGGTTTGTAAAAATTATTTTCAAACAAATAAGAACTTTAAAAGCTAAACTTCATTAGAAGTTTAGCTTTTTTTTTATGTTATTGCATAAAAAAATCAGTATTAAATCTTAGTTTCAGAACCTTATCAGTTGATATTTGTTAGTTAATATAGAATCTAAAAATTCAAGACAATTACAACTATGTTGAATACTTTAAAGCAACCCAAAGAGAAAATCATAAAATACAATCCTGAAATGATTTTTGAAAATTTTGACCCACGGGAAGATAAAATACTTCGAATTATCGATAATGATGGAAATGTGCTGGATAAAGAACTGATGCCGGATTTGGACGATGAGACTATCATTAAAGCTTACAAATCAATGTTTTTCGCACGAACGGCCGACGAGATGGCGGTTTCGTATCAACGCCAGGGACGAATGTACACATATCCGCCCATCAACGGTCAGGAGGCTATTCAGGTGGCAGCTGGTTTACTTATCCGTGAAAATGACTGGCTCGCACCTGCTTTTCGCGAATTGGCAATCATGCTTGCCAAAAAGGTGACATTGAAAGAGATTTTCCTTTACTATATGGGAAATGAACAGGGAAGCAAATTTGAGTTTGCGAATCACGTTTTGCCCATTTGTGTTCCAATTGGTTCGCAACTTCTTCATGCCACCGGAATTGGCTATTCCATTAAATATCAGAAAAAGGACGAAGTAGTTTTTGGATTTATTGGCGATGGTGGAACTTCCGAAGGCGATTTCAGCGAAGCACTTAATTTTGCCGGTGTTTGGCAGGTTCCAGTCATTTTCACCATTCAGAACAATCAATACGCCATTTCTGTTCCGGTTCAAAAACAAACCAAATCCGTAAATCTGGCAGTAAAGTCAATTGCTTTTGGTCTGCCGGGAATTAAAGTGGACGGAAATGATTTTTTTGCCATGTATTCAGCATACAAAGAAGCTTACGATTATGCCAGAGCTGGCAATGGCGCGGTTTTAATTGAAGCATTAACCTATCGGAAAGGCGCACACACCACTTCCGATGACCCTTCAAAATATCGTACCAAAGAAGAAGAAATGGAATGGGACAAAACAGATCCATTGAAACGGTTGAAAAAATACATGGACAAAAACGAAATCTGGAAAGAAAACGAAGAAGAATTGATAGAAAAATATAAACTCGAAATTGACAAACAATTTTCGGAAGCAGAAACTGCAACTTATCCATTAAGTGACATTTTCGATTATATGTACACGGAAATGCCGGAAATACTGAAAAAACAAAAAGCAGACTTTGAATTATTTCAAACTTGGAAGGAGAACCGCAAATGAGCGTAATGACAATGGTTCAGGCGATAAATAATGCATTAGACATTATGCTTGAAGAAGATAAATCGGTGGTTATTTACGGAGAAGATGCCGGCAAAGAAGGTGGCGTTTTCAGGGTCACGGAAGGTTTACAGAAAAAATACGGAGAAGAAAGGGTTTTTGATTCGCCATTAGCCGAATCGGCAATTGTTGGAGCCGGACTTGGTATGGCACTTTCCGGTTTAAGACCAGTTGTTGAATTGCAATTCGATGGATTTACCTATCCGGCTTTCAATCAAATCATTTCAAATGTTTCAAGAATGCATAACCGTTCTCGTGGGATGTACAATGTGCCGATGGTGATTCGTTTTCCATACGGCGGCGGAATTAATGCATTGGAACATCACTCCGAAAGTCCCGAAGCACTTTATGCACATATTCCGGGTTTAAAAGTCGTTATTCCATCCACTCCACATGATGCCAAAGGATTATTAATTTCGGCCATTGAAAGTGACGATCCGATAGTTTTTATGGAACCAAAACGAATTTACAGGGCTATAAAACAGGAAGTTTCGGACGAAAAATTTTCTATTCCAATTGGAAAAGCCAAAGTGCTGACTGAAGGTACTGATGTCACGGTTGTGGCTTTTGGTGCTATGATTCGCGAATGTCAGAAAGCCATTGTAATGGCTAAAGAAGCCGGTATTTCGGTCGAATTAATTGATTTACGAACTATTTATCCCATTGACAAAGAAACCATTATTGAATCAGTAAAAAAAACAGGAAGAATTGTAATTGTGGCTGAAGCTCCCGAATCTTTCGGCGTGGGTGGTGAATTAATTGCCATTGCCAACGAAGAAGCTTTTCTGTATTTGGAAGCACCTCCACGGCGGGTTATGGGATTTGATACAATTGTACCGCTGGCAAAAGGCGAACCGATGTATATGATTTCTCCTGACCGTATTTTCTATGAAATTGAAGGAACCGTAAAATTCTAAATCGCACACTATGAGGTATATTTTTAATTTTCCGGATATCGGCGAAGGACTTGAAGAAGGCACCATTCTGCAATGGTATGTGGTTAAAGGACAGGCCATAAAAGCCGGACAAGCATTGGTAAATATGGAAACCGATAAAATTGTGACCGATATTCCATCACCAAAAGCGGGAACAATCGTTGCGATTTACGGAAGTGTCGGCGAAACAATAAAAGTCGGCAGCCCGCTCGTTGAAATTGAAATTGAAGGCGTTTTTGGTGCTGAAGCAGTGGCCGAGGCAAAAGAAACCATAAAAATCGAGCCCATTGAAGAAAGTGCATCGGTAATCGGCACCATGGAACTGGCCGGGAACAGTGCCATTATGGCTGCCAGTGATGAAGGTCCGTCAAAACAAAAACAAGATGATAAACCGGTAGCAAAAGTACTGGCAACACCTCTTGCACGGGCTATGGCAAAGGATTTGAGCTTGGATATTAACAAAATAATCGGTACCGGACCATCCGGACGAGTTACCAAAGAAGACATTCAAAACTTTAAACCGACAAATCAAAAAATTGATTCTGTTCAGAAAAGAGAACAACCTGCAACCGTTTTTTCAACTGATGAAGTAACATACGAACAGCTTTCGCAAATCAGAAAAACAATTGCCAAAAACATGCTGAATTCCAAACAGAATACGGCGCATATGACTTTGTTTGAAGAAGTGGAAATATCAGAATTGATAGCCATTCGCAGCAAATTCAAGCAATCATTTTCAGACAAAAATGCCAAGTTGACTTATCTTCCATTTATAGTAAAAGCAACAGTTTTAGCCCTAAAAAAATACCGGCAACTGAATTCTCAACTTGATTTGGAAAACGACCGGATGATTTATAAAAACCGCTACAACATGGCCATCGCGATTGATACGCCTGAAGGATTAGTCGTTCCGGTAATTAAAAATGCCGATACACTTTCCATTTTGCAGTTAGCACAAAAAATAAGCGAACTATCTGACAAAGCGCGTGACAGAAAACTTACACTTGAGGATATGAAAGATGGAACTTTCACGCTGACAAACTATGGTTCGATTGGTGGTATTTACGCCACTCCGGTGATTAATTATCCGCAAGCCGGAATTCTTGGCATTGGTCGGATTGTTACAAAACCGGTGGTAAAAAATGGCGAACTGGCTGTTGGAAATGTGTTACCGCTTTCGCTTTCGGTGGATCACCGCATAGTAGACGGAGGTGATGCTTCTCGTTTTATTAACCTGATAATGGGATATTTATCCGATCCTGTTTCGATGATGATGGAATAATTTGCAATTTATAATTTACAATTAAATACCAGACTATGGATTACGATCTTGTTATTATTGGAGCAGGTCCGGCAGGCTATGTGGCTGCCATTCGCGCGGGTCAGGTTGGACTGAAAACCGCTATTATTGAAAAAAAATACATGGGCGGTATGTGTTTTCACTGGGGATGTATTCCCACAAAATCATTATTGGAAAGCGCTAAAATCTTTGAAAAAACCAAACATGCAGCAGATTTTGGAATTGATGGAATCGATGTCGGAAAACTTTCTTTCAACTGGCAAAAAGCCAAATCGCATTCCACATCTGTAACAAAAAAAATGAGCGATGGCGTAACTTCACTTTTATTGAAAAATGGAGTAGAAATTATTACCGGAACAGCAAAAATCGGAGAAGAAAACACGATTTACGTTGACAACAGAAAAATTACAACAGAAAATATCATTATTGCAACCGGTTCAAAACCAAAACTTTCAGATGCAAAAATCGCGAATGCGCCCATAGTTGAAATGGAGAAACTTTTTGATCTTCAATCAATTCCGGAAAATATCGTTTTAACCGGAAATCATGTTTCAGCCATCGAAATGGCTCAGTTTTTCAGATTGATCGGTAAAAACGTTACATTGATTGCAAATAGCGATTATTTTCTGGACGGACTGGACGAATATCTCATTTCGTATATTGTTAAAAAACTTGAATCCGAAAATATCCGGGTTATTTTGAAATCCTATCCTGAAAAATATGAAAATGGCGAACTCACAGTCGGTGGAATAAAAATAAAATGCGATTTGCTCGTTAATTGCAACTCGCGCAAAGCCATTCTTCCTGAAAGTGAAACGCCACTCGAACTGACCGAACGTGGATTTATCAGGACAACCGAATGGTTTGAAACAAATTTGAAAAGAGTTTTTGCCATTGGCGATGTGAGCGGCAAGAGCTTTGTGGCACATATTGCTTCTGCTCATGGAATTCATATTGTAAATTATATCAAAGGTATCAGAACCAATTTTGATAACACAACCTACCCTATTAACATGTACACCGTTCCGGAAATTTCTCAAATTGGAATGACGGAAAAACAGGCTCGGGAAGTTGGCGTTGAATATAAAATCAGTGAATTTCCATTATCAGCAAACGGAAAAGCCATGATAGAAGGCAACACGGAAGGATTTATCCGCATGATTTCGGACCGGAAATACGGACAAGTGCTGGGCATTCAGATTGTGGCTGCGAATGCCACCGATATGATTGCAGAAGCAAGTGCGTATATGAACGTGGAAAGCAGTGTTTACGATATTGCCAAAACCATTCACGCACATCCAACCGTTTCAGAAATTTACAATGAGATTGGCTTCGATGCATTTGAAAAAGCAATTCATAAATGAACCAAACCATTGCAGTAGAGGCATATAATCTTCCAGACATTCGTTTGCTCGAAAAACAAACGAATCAATTTCTGGTTTGGATTCCCGACAAAACTTACATTGTGCTTGGCGCATCAAATCAGCCAAATGAAGCTTTATATGCTGAAAAAGTAATTCAGGATAAAATTACTGTCTTGAAAAGGCCATCAGGCGGACAAACAGTGGTGTTGACACCTAATAACCTGATTATTTCAGCAGTATTTTTTGATAAAGAATTGTTGCATCCAAAAGAAGTTTTCAACAACATTAACCTGTTGATTATTTCCGTATTGGAACAATCAGGCATAAATAATCTGTCGTTGAAAGGAATTTCCGACATTGCTATTTCCGGTAAAAAAATTCTCGGATCGTCAATTTACAGGAACAAAAATGCACTTTTGTACCATGCAGTGCTCAATTTGAGCGAATCCGTTTCCACTTTTGAAAAATACCTGAAATATCCTTCCAAAGAACCCGATTACCGGCTGGGTCGCTCACATTCCGAATTTGTCACATCACTCAGGGAAAAAGGATTTTCTGATAATTATCAGCAGTTGGCTAATGCTTTATCCCAAAGTTTCAGCACTTTTTTATTTCAAAACCAATGAATCATTCAACCGACTTCGATCAACTGAAATACTTTCTCGACAGCCGTGTGGCGCTTTACAATTGCCTTGATTTTATCGAAAAAGATCCGATTTTGATTCCACACCGTTTTTCACGAAAGGAAGATATTGAAATTTCCGCTTTTCTTACTGCCACTATTTCGTGGGGACAACGCGTAAGTATTATCAACAATGCCAGGCGTTTAATAGATTTGATGGATAATTCGCCTTATGAATTTCTATTGGAAGGAACTGAAAATGACTGGAAAAATGTCAGCAATTTTGTTCACCGCACGTTTAACGGTGAAGATTGTCTATTTTTTCTGAAATCATTGAAAAATATTTATGAAAATCACGGCGGGTTGGAAACCGTTTTCACAGATGGATTCAAACTTGATGAAACTGCTTTTGCAGCGCTGTCATACTTTCGAAAGATTTTTCTTTCAGTTCCACACGAAAGAAGAATTGGAAAACATGTTTCAGATGTAACCTCAAATTCTTCAGCTAAACGCCTGAATATGTTTCTTCGCTGGATGGTCCGAAATGATTCCAATGAAGTTGATTTCGGTTTGTGGAAAAATATACCTTCTTCGGCATTAATGCTTCCACTTGACGTTCACACCGGCAATGTGGCCCGCGATTTAGGTTTACTTGAACGTAAACAAAACGAATGGAAAGCAGTGGAGGAAATAACTGTTGTCCTTCGTACATTCGATAAAAATGATCCGATAAAATATGACTTTGCTTTGTTTGGAGTAGGTGTTTTTGAAGGAAAAGATATCTCGCAAAGGCGCTAAGACGCAAACGATTTCAAAATATTGCAATTTAGTGACTTTGCGAGATATTGTTAAAGCCTCACTCCTACTCTTAAATCGGCATACATAAAATGCAACGATTTAGCATATCCAAGTTTAGGATATGATGAATAACTGGCTTGTAGCTTTACAAAATATTGTAATTTAGTAGATGTACTAAAATTTAACCCACCTTCAAACTGAGTCTGATGTCCTGAAACTGAGCCCCAGTTAGGAATTCCTACACTCATATTAGTCAAAAACAAACCATACCCTACAAAAGGAATAAGTTTTTTATCAGATGTTGCCAGATTATGACGTATTGTCCAGCCATAGTTTAGCATTGAAATACGTTTTGAAGTGGGATTATCAGGCAAAAATATTGTGTATCCCATTGGAATAGAAAGATATATGGCCGGTTTTTTATTATTAAACCCACTTAACTGCCACGCATAATCAGCCAAAATTCCAACACCGCTTGTAGCTTTATTCAAAGTCTGGGAAATTGTATTGCCAGGATCACCAATATAGGTTCCGGCATCGCTTAGATAGGTATTTTGATAAAATGAATACCGGTAACCGAATTCAACACTAATTTGATGTGGAATTCGGAAATGCACCGAATCTTTTTGGGCAAACATAACACTTGAGCTAAATGAAAATGCGAAAATCAAAATCAATTTAAAAAATATATTTTTCATTGTTTATTTTGTTTTTTAGAAAATAGTCAAAAATAATTCAGACTGATAACGATTTATTATCAGTCAATGTTTTAATTTGTTTGATATAATTAGATTTAAAAAGTTGGCGGAGGCCGCGAACAATGAACTTGAAACTGACCATCTTTAGTTTTAAAAGTTGGTTGAATTAAAGGATGAAGAATTTTGAAAACCGAACGAACTTGCGAAATTTGTTCATTTTCAATGGCTTGAAGTGGTTGTGATTTATAATTTGAGTAATTATAAACTGATTGTTGTGTATGTTGAGTTGAAGTTGCCTGAAATACTTTTGAAGGAAGATTTTCGGTTGATTTTTCAGTTTTTAAACCCGGGAAAATCAGGCAAAACAAAAATCCCAAAACCATTAAGATTTCGGGAATAAATGAAGCCAATAAACCGTTTTCAAACATCAACATGCAATCAATTTTAATCAAAAAGAGCCTCTCATGGGACTCGAACCCGCGACCTACTCATTACGAATGAGTTGCTCTACCAACTGAGCTAAAGAGGCATTTATTTAAAA
>CAIYTJ010000559.1 GCA_903929065.1 uncultured Bacteroidales bacterium
AATTCAAATTTCTAATTCCATTCTTTTTTTTCACTGCCAAAATTACAAAACACATTTAACACTACCAACCATTTTCCACACTATTTTTTAAATAAATTTAAAAAACCCTGTGAAAGTATGTTTTAAATAAGATAAATTTCGCGAATCAAAAAAGAGGATAACTTCTCAGTCACCCTCTTTCCACTTTATAAACTTTATAAACTTTCAATCTAAATCAATATCCCAATATCTTCAGCATCGATTTATAGCTCTGCTCTTTGGCAAACAGTTTGGTAAAGTATTCGCCGTCTTCGTCCTTGTCAATAATAACCAGCTTCGGGGCAGGAATCAGACAGTGCTGTATGCCGCCAAAACCGCTCAGTGATTCCTGATAGGCGCCTGTATGGAAGAAGCCGATATATTGTTCTCGCTCGTCCTGCATTTTGGGAAGAAAAACGGCATTGGAATGAACTTCTGCATTATAAAAATCTTCACTGTCGCAGGTCAGTCCGCCCAGATTCACGCGCTCATATTCCGATTCCCAATTATTGATTGCCAGAAATACATATCGCTGGTTTATTGCCCAGGTGTCTGGAAGCGTAGTCATAAACGAACTGTCAATCATATTCCATAACTCACGGTCGTTCTGTTTCTTTTGATTCACAATGGAGTAAAGCATTGCACCGCTTTCGCCCACCGTGTACGATCCGAATTCGGTAAATATGTGGGGTTCAGGCACTCCGTTTTGCGTACAAATCGTTTTAATCTGCGCTACAATTTCTTCAGCCATATACTCATAATCGTACACCATATCCAGGTGAGTCTGAATCGGGAAGCCGCCGCCAATGTTCAAACTATCCAGTTGTGGACATTTCTTTTTCAGTTCGCAATACAGATTCACCGCTTTATTCAGCTCATTCCAGTAATATGCCGTGTCTTTTACTCCCGTATTTATAAAGAAATGAAGCATCTTCAGTTCCACCTGTGGATTGTTGGCAATGTGTTTAGTGTAATACGGAATGATATCATTGTATCGAATACCCAGACGGGAAGTATAGAAGTCGAACTTCGGTTCTTCTTCCGCAGCAATGCGCATACCCACATTAAACTTGATATCAAAGTCCTTTAGAAACAAGTCCAGTTCGAATTTATTGTCCAATATAGGAATGACGTTTGTAAATCCCTGACGCATTAGATTCTGAATGTTTTCTACGTATTGAGGACGTTTAAATCCGTTACATACAACAAAAGTATCCTGTTTAATTAATCCCTGTTCAAACAAAGTCTCTAATATATTGATATCGAATGCTGAAGAAGTTTCGATATGTACGCCATGCTTCAACACTTCTTCCAATACAAATGAGAAATGCGAACTTTTGGTGCAATAGCAATAATTATAGTCGCCTTCATAATCAACTTTGGCCATTGCCACATTGAACATGCGGCGCGCTTTCTGAATGTTTTCGGCGATTTTAGGCAAATAAGAAATGCGCAATGGAGTACCGTATTGCTTAATAATATCCATCAATGGAACTCCGCACCATTCCAGTTCGTTTTCAACAAGGTTGAACTCATCGTTAGGAAATTCGAAACTTTGTTCGATCAGATCTACATATTTATTTTTCATTTTTGCGTTCTTTAGTTTAATTGAAAATCGAAATCCGGGTTAGTTAGTTTGTTCAAAATATTCCAATGTAAGTGAATCGGATTTGTTGTTTTGAATTGAAAAAGTGTGCAAAAGTAATGAATAAATTATTTAATCGGGATATTTAAAGAATAATTTTTCAAAAAATCTCCGTATCGCAGTATCATTACAATTGATTTACTTATTAATACTGAACAATTGCCTTTAATTGGTTTTTAATAATATTATAAATGATTTCCTTGATTAGAGTTGATTTCGTGGATATAAATTTCTTATATATTTTAAATATATGAGCAAACTGTTTCATTTACTATCATATAGGGGTTGTTCTATTTGTTCGAAATGTGTTATATAGAGACAATAAAAAATTAATTATTCAATTTATATGTCTTTTTATAAATAATTTTCTATCTTTGTTGTCATTCCAAATTTGGAATTCTTTAAAAACCAGTTCTAAGTAGCTAAATCATATTTTTAGCCGGAAACAGATTAAAATTAAAAATAAATTATATGAGAAAGATTAGCCTGATAATAGCGCTTACTTTTGTTGTTGTTTTTATATCACAAGCACAAATCCTACAAGAAGATTTTTCTACGCTTACCAATGGAGATAATACTACGACATCCGGTGCAGGAGTAGCATGGACGGGAGATTCTAATTTCCCCACTGTTTCAAGTGCTTATCAGGCTGGCGGTGCAGTAAAATTGGGTACAAGTTCAAAAGCAGGTTCAATTATTTCAAAAGTCCTTGATTTATCTGTAAATGGAGGAAAATTCAATGTAAGCTTTGATGTTAAAGGATGGACAACTGTAGAAGGTTCTATTAAAGTCACCGTTACCGGTTTAACCGCACAAACAGTTACTTATACAGCAACAATGGCTTCAACTGCTTTCGAAAATAAGGTGCTTTCATTTACCGGCGGCACAGCAAATTCCACCGTAACCATTGAAACAACGGCAAAACGTGCTTACATTGACAATGTAAATGTTTACATTTCGTGTACCGCTTCAAATATTGCATTTGCAACTCCCACGGTTACCAAATTTACCGGAGATGCAGCATTCACTCAAACACCTACTTCGTTAAATACCACGTCTCCATTTACCTTTGCAAGTTCGGCAACAAGTGTGGCAACGGTTAATGCAACCACAGGATTAGTTACCGTTGTCGGAATCGGAACTTCAACCATTACCGCCAGCCAGATAACTGATGGAACTTATTGTGCATCTTCGGCTGGTTACACTTTAAATGTAACAGCACCACCAACGCTTACAGTAACCGATGTGACCAATCCATCACTAACTGCTGATGCAGGTAAATCGGTATCACAGGTAATTAATATCAGTGCAGTAAATCTTACAACAAATTTAGGACTTGCAATTACAGGTGCCAATGCTTCACTGTTCTCATTGTCGCAATATTCAATTACACAAACCGGAGGGAATGTGCCAAACACTTCAGTTACCATTACGTACTCCCCAACAGCAGTTGGAAATCATTCAGCAACGTTAACAATGGCCAGTACTGGCGCTATCGATTTATCACGATCACTTACCGGCACTGCAACTATTGCTTCAGGACTTAACGAGCTTAGTAACCCATTGAATGTTTTTGTGGAAAATAAAAATATCAGGTTTAATGCCGGTGCGGGTGAAACGATTGACATTTACAATGCAATCGGACAAAAACTGGTACATGGTTTAACCGTTGAAGGATTCAATTCAATTCCAATGACAGGGCAGGGCGTTATGTTAGTCAGAGTTGGAAACCGTACGACAAAAGTAATTTTATAAATAGAATTAAACCAGCCAGCTTACTTCAAATTGTTTTAAAGAAGCATACTTTTCAAGTAATTCCAGGGAGTGATCTACCGCCTCTTGCAAACCTGCATTTCCACTATAACCGTTGATAATCATCAGTAAATTGGCAGTTTCTGCAGAGATTTTGGTACGCTCATTATCGCTTGTTGGTGTTCCTATTCCTCCGGCTTCGTCGCGATAAAGTGGCAGACCTTCCACATTCAACAATCCGCGTCCGATGGCTTCAAAAACATCGCTGGCAGTGCCAACGCCCAGTTCTACATCTCCCTGAATTTTATCCATATCAAATCCTCCAATGGAAAAACCGCTGCGGATGGAAACCAGATTGATAATATCAACCAACGTGCTTACTTTGTAAATTTCTATTTCACGTACTATTCGGCGGCAAAGTGCTTCTGCAGATGGTCGGTAGCGGTTCGGATCTTTTCCCAACAGTTTGTAAGCATGGCGGGTGGCGGCAATTTCAAGACGTTTGTTTATTTCTTCGATGGAATAATTGGCTGCAATCCGTGCAATTTCTGCTTCCATTTCCTGCCAGAGCTCGGCAGATGTTTCAGAATTTTGTACATTGCAACGAATAACTGCCAATTTAAGAGTTGGACAAGTAGAACGAATTATATCTGAAATACTTATTTCCATTCTTGAACTAATTAACGGGTAAACAAATTAACCAATAACCAATTTCTTCAACATAATTCCACTCAGCATCCTGCCGGATTTTATTCCAAGTCGACGTGCTGAAAAGAATCTTTCGTGTTCGGTAAACGTACAGATTCCGGATATTTCAATATGTTCGGGTAAAATCCCTGTTTTTTCAAGGCTTTGTTGGTTTGCTTTCCACAGATCGAGATAAAAAGTGTTGTTTCTGATTTGCACTATTTCTGAAACATCTAAACCGGCTGTTTCAAAGTTTTCAACCACTTCTTTTCCAACGTTGTAAACTTCACCCGAAATGGACGGTCCAATTGTGACGAGAATGTCTTCAGGTTTGCATTTATACCTTTGCACCATTGCTATCACAGTCTTTTCAGTTATCCGAGCGCATGTTCCTCGCCAACCGGCATGAGCTGCTGCAACAGCTTTTTTGACCGGATCGAAAAACAACAGCGGCACACAATCAGCCGTGGTAACACCGATACAAACTCCGGCAATATTGGTAATCAATGCATCAACACCATTTAAATATTGATTCTTTTCTTCAATTGAAAAATTGAAAAATGTCTCGTCTATTTCCCTGATTTCAGTTCCGTGCGTTTGATAAGGGAATATCAACCGATTGGAACCAATTCCAAATTCGTTACACAATATTCGTTGATTTTCGGCAACATGAACCGGATTATCTCCCGAAAACGGACTCAGATTTAATGATGCATAATTGCCCACGCTTACACCGCCTTCACGGCTTGTGCAAAAATGGGCAATCTCCTTGTATTTTTCAAGTAATTGATATGTTATCATAACTACCGACTACAAACTACCGACTGATTAAAGTTCATCCCAACCGATTCCTTTGTATTGACTCAAATCATCCTCTTCTTCTTCGTCGATTTCTTCCTCAATTTCCTCTTCAACTTCGTGATAAGCAATTTCCATTGGACGATGTGTGATTTCAACAACCTTATTGGACTCTTTGTTGATTTCAGTCCAGATTAAATCTTTCAGTTCGGGAATTCCCATGCCGCTTACCGACGATATAAAGACAGTCTGAATGCCTTGTGGGAGTTCTTTTTTCATTTCTTCCAACAATTCATCATCCAGCATATCACATTTTGTAATTGCCAAAATGCGCTGTTTGTCAACCAGTTCCGGATTGTATTGTTTTAATTCGTTGAGCAAAATATCATATTCTTTCACCACATCTTCACTATCGACCGGAATCATAAACAGCAAAATGGAATTTCGCTCAATATGACGCAAAAATCGCAATCCCAATCCGCGACCTTCAGCCGCACCTTCAATAATTCCGGGAATATCAGCCATAACGAATGATTTTCCATCGCGGTACGATACAATTCCCAGATTCGGAACCAAGGTGGTAAAAGGATAATCGGCAATTTCGGGCTTGGCAGCCGAGACAACCGAAAGCAAGGTAGATTTGCCGGCATTCGGAAAACCAACCAATCCTACATCGGCCAATACCTTGAGCTGAAGAATAACTGTTTTTTCGATGGAAGGTTCGCCGGGTTGTGCAAAACGTGGAGTTTGATTGGTGGCTGTGCGGAAATGCCAGTTACCCTGGCCGCCCCGGCCGCCTTTTACCAACACAACTTCTTCACCGTCATTGGTAATATCACATAAGAATTCACCGGTTTCGGCATCATAAACCACCGTACCGCATGGCACTTCAATGACTTTGTCGTCGCCTTCTTTACCAAAACTCCGGCTTAAACTACCGCTTTCGCCATCGCCGGCATGTATGTGTCGGGCATATTTAAGGTGAATAAGTGTCCAGTGATTCTTGCTTCCGCGTAAAATTATATGACCACCCCGACCGCCATCACCGCCATCAGGACCACCTTTCATGGTCAGTTTATCGCGATATAAATGTTTTGAACCAGGTCCACCTTTGCCCGAACGGCAAAATATTTTTACATAATCAACAAAGTTTGAACTAGCCATTTGAGTTTTTTAGTTTATGAGATAACAAAACACACCGGATTTAGTTTCCGATGTGTTTTGTGTTTTATTTTAATATGTTGATAATTATCGTTTTGAATCGATAACAGTTGAAATACGTTCAAAAATTTCATCAATAGTACCCATACCATTGATGGCATTATATCTGTTCAGGTTTTTGTAGAATTCATTTACCGGTTCTGTCTGACAATGATAAACATCCAATCGTTTTTTTATCGTTTCAAGATTGTCATCGGTGCGTCCCGAAGTCTGTCCACGTGCAACCAACCTGTCAATCAATTCATTTTCATCTACTTTCAGGTCAATCAAAACCGAGATTTCTTTATCCAGTTTTTTCATCATCACTTCCAACGCTTCGGCCTGAGCCACCGTGCGTGGAAATCCGTCCAGAATAATTCCGTTGCTGTCTTCGGCCTGGTTTTCAACGTGTTTTGATAAAATATCAATAATCATGGCATCAGGAACCAGATTTCCCTGCGAAATATAACTTTCGGCAGTTTTACCCAATTCGCTCTTTTCAGCAATTTCTTTACGAAGCAAATCGCCTGTCGATAAATGTTTCAACGTGTATTTTTCGACTATTAAATCGCTCTGCGTTCCCTTTCCGCTTCCGGGAGCACCGCAAATAATGATATTCAGCATATTCGTGTTTTTAAAAAATTACTATTCAGGAACAACTGTATAAATATCTTTGAGATTTCGTCCGTAACCGTCGTAATCAAGCCCGTAACCTACAATGAAGTCGTTTGGAATCTTCATAGCCACATAATCTACCGTGATATCCCGCTGCAAAGCGTCTGGTTTTTGCAGGAAAGTCGCAATCCGGATTTCGTTTGCACCTTTGGCGTGCAATGAATCCAGTATGCGTTCCATAGTTAATCCAGTATCAACAATATCTTCAACCACTACCACCGTACGGCCAACCACGCTTTCATTCAACCCGATTATTTCTTTCACAGAACCGGTTGTATACAAACCATCGTACGACGAGAGTTTGATGAACGTAATTTCACAGGGCACACTTACCGTTTTCATTAAATCGCCTGCAAACATAAATGCACCGTTGAGCACACAAATAAAGAGTGGATTTTTATGGGCTAAATCACGGTTAATCGCTTCGCCAACTTCGCGTACGGCCTTTAAAATCTCAGCTTCCGGGATAGAAAGCGAGAATTTTTTGTCTTTAATTTGAATGGTGGTCATCGGAATTGTTATTTTTGGGTAAAAATGAGAGAATATTTCGGCAATTTCAATAGAAATACAAAAGTACAAAAAAACATTTGTTCCCGAAAATAACAAAACAGGATATATTGTGACTGAGCATGATAAATCCTGAGAACTTTAAGAAACAATTTTCAGTTTTTATGAAACAAAATGTGTTACTTTGTCATTATTATAAATGAAGAATTTGAATAGTTTTAAAATGCCAAAAATCAGCAAAATAGCCGCTTCATCGACGTTAGATTTTTATTCGGCAAATACCGAATCGGTTCTGTCGTTGCCTTTGATGGAAGGAGGAATCAATGCCGGATTTCCAAGTCCGGCGCAGGATTATATCGACCTGAAAATTGATTTGAATAAAACATTGATTGCAAATCCATCCAGCACATTTTATGGTGTGGTGAAAGGTTTTTCGATGCAGGATGCTGGAATTGTGGATGGCGACATCCTGATTATTGACAAAAGTCTCGAACCGCAGGATGGCGACACGGCGGTTTGCTTTATCGATGGTGAATTCACGCTGAAATACGTGAAGATTGAACCGGATGCTGTTTTTCTCGTTCCGGCCAATCCTAATTTTAAACCCATTAAAGTGACTGAAGAGAATAATTTCTGCATTTGGGGCGTGGTTACTTATTCAATTAAAAATCATAAACGATAAGTTTATTGGTTAACTGATAAACCAACAACAAAAAAATGTTCGGCTTAATAGATTGCAATAATTTCTATGCTTCGTGCGAAAGGGCTTTTAATCCTTCGCTCAACGGCAAGCCTATCGTGGTTCTTTCCAACAACGATGGTTGTGTAATTGCGCGCTCTTCCGAAGCAAAAGTGTTGGGAATTCCCATGGGCGAACCGGCGTACAAACTCAAAGAACTGATTGAAACGAATCAGGTACATGTTTTTTCGTCGAATTACGTGTTGTACGGTGACATGTCGCACCGGGTGATGACCACCATTGGTCAGTTTGCACCTGAACTGGAGATTTATTCCATCGATGAAGCTTTTTTGCTGCTCGATGGTTTTGAAAATATTAATTTGAAAGAATTTGGCGAAAAAGTTGTCAAAACCACCATTCGCAACACCGGAATTCCCGTGAGTATGGGCATTGCGCCAACCAAAACGCTGACCAAAGTAGCTAACAAATTTGCCAAAAAATACAAGGCTTACAAAGGTGTTTGTGTAATTGACACCGACGAGAAGCGGGAAAAAGCATTGAAACTTACCAAAATCGGCGATGTTTGGGGAATTGGCCGGCAATTTTCAAAAAAACTGGAATATTACAGCGTCAACACGGCCTGGGATTTTACGCAGCGAACCAAAAGCTGGGTGCGCCACACGCTGGGCGTGGTGGGCGAAAGAACGTGGCTGGAACTTCGCGGTACGCCCTGCATCGAAATGGACCGGGCAACCAGCAAGAAATCCATCTGCACCTCGCGCAGTTTTGGCGAACGGCTCACTGAACTTGCTCCCGTATCGGAAGCAGTGGCTAACTTTGCCGCTTCGTGTGCCGAAAAGTTACGCAATCAACATTCCTATGCCAATGTACTGATGGTATTAATTCAGACCAATCCGTTTGCCACCAATCAGCCCCAGTATTCCAATCAGGCTGTCATCCAGCTGCCGGTTTCGACCAACGACACCACCGAACTGATTAATTTTGCGCTTCAGGGCCTGAAATCCATTTTCAGAGAAGGTTACCGCTATAAAAAAGCCGGTGTCATCGTGAGTGAAATCGTTCCCGAACGTCCTATGCAGGCAGATTTATTTGATACACGTAAGCGGGAAAAATACAACAAAGTAATGAGCGTGATGGACAGCTTAAATACTTCGTACGGAAAACAAAAGGTGAAAATTGCAGCACAGGGTTTCGACCGGAAATGGAAACTGAAAAACGAAAAACTTTCGCCGTGCTATACCACCAATTTGTCAGACATCATTGTGGTGAAAGCCGATAAATAAAAAGCTGAACAATTTATTTTGTTCAGCTTTCTTATTTATTCCTCCAGCGTGCTTAAATCGCCGTCAGGCAATCCCAGCGCCCGGGCTTTGAGAACACGCCGCATAATTTTTCCACTGCGGGTTTTTGGGAGTTGGTCCACAAAGGTAATTCCTTCGGGTTTGGCAATTGGCCCCATGTGAGTCACCACATGATTAATCAGGTCATGTTCCAGTTCCAAACCTGGTTCATATCCATTTCGAAGAATTGCAAAAATCTGAATGCAGTTTCCTTTCAACGCGTGAGGTAATCCTACCGCAGCCGATTCGGCAATAGCCGGATGACTGATCATCACACTTTCAATTTCGGCACTGCCCAACCGGTAACCGCTTACTTTTATCACATCGTCCGTTCGTCCGATTATCCAGAAATAGCCATCTTTATCCATTTTGGCAGAATCGCCGGTGGCGTACCAGCCTTGCTTCTTGTATTTCGACCAGTAAATATCGACATAGCGTTCCGGATCTTTGAAAATGCCGGCTGTCATTCCCGGCCAGGGCGATTTAATCACCAACGTTCCTTCTTCATCGGCTTTCACTGCATTTCCGGCATCATCCACCACGGCAATTTCATTTCCAAAAAATGGTTTTGTTCCCGAACCGGGTTTTAGCGCAGTGATAGGCAATGGTGTAATCATAAATCCACCTGTTTCGGTTTGCCACCAAGTATCCATTATCGGACATTTGTTATTGCCAATCACCTCGTGATACCAGCGCCAGGCTTCGGGATTAATCGGTTCACCCACTGAACCCAGCAACCTCAGCGAACTCAGGTCATTTCGTTTGGGCCACGAATCGCCAAAACGCATCAATCCACGAATGGCAGTTGGTGAAGTGTACAAAATATTGATGCCGTAACGTTCCACCATTTTCCACCAGCGGTCGGGGTAAGGATAAGTGGGAGCGCCTTCGTACATAATAATGGTGGCGCCATTCATCAATGGTCCGTAAACAATATAACTGTGGCCGGTAATCCAGCCCGGATCGGCAGCACACCAGTAACGGTCGTCGGGTTTAATATCAAAAACCATTTTATGGGTGGTGGAAGTATATACACTGTAACCGGCGTGAGTGTGAATCATGGCTTTCGGCCGACCGGTAGAACCGGAAGTATACAACAAAAACAACGTGTCATTGGCATCCATTACTTCCGTTTCGCACTTGTACGAAGCAATGGGTAATGCCACCAAATCGTGATACCAATAATCACGGCCGTTTTCCATATATACATCAACGTTCGTACGTTTGACGGTAATGCATATTTCCATGGTGGGCGACAATTCCATGGCTTTATTCACCACCGATTTCATTTCCACCACTTTTCCGCGGCGAAAACCGCCATCGGCTGTAACCACCACGCGGCTGTTGGCATCATTAATCCGGTCGGCAAGCGCTTCGTGACTAAAACCGCCGTACACCACGCTGTGAATGGCGCCGATTTTGGCACAAGCCAGCATGGCAAAAAGCTGTTCGGGAATTTGAGGCATATAAATAGTAACCACATCGCCTTTTTTCACACCCATACTTTTCAGGATATTGGCAAACTGGCAAACTTCGCGGTTCAATGCATGATACGAAAACGAACGCACATCGCCCGGTTCGCCTTCCCAGATTAAAGCCAGTTTGTTGCGTACTTCGGTATGCTGATGGCGGTCGATGGCATTATGAACGATATTCGTTTTAGCTCCGACAAACCATTTGTAAAACGGTGGATTCGAATCGTCCAGCACTTTATCCCATTTTTTGTACCAGGATAAATTTTCGGCCTGATCGGCCCAGAATTGCTCGCGGTATTCGATGGAATATTTGTACAATTCATCATACTCCTTCACGTTGGCCTGATCAATAACTTGCTGTGATGGCCGGTAGATCTTGTTTTCAAGCGGATTATCCATGTTGATTCGTTTTAGATTGGGTTGAAAAAAACCGTACATTGTGTAAATTAAATAAACACGCGAACCGGTTATTAGTTCAGCAACCTATCGGCGAAGGAAAACACAGGTTAATCTGAGGTCAAGATGTCATGTCACCGACACGGAGGTTTTGTAAGCCTACAAAATGTCTATGTTCCCAACATGAAGTGTTTGCATGCTTGCAAAATGTGGATATTCCGGTCAAAATGACCAGTCTTCTCCGGATGAAATTGACCACCCACACAAGACTGAGCCCGAGCTACTATTTTCAAGCTTAATAGCGGTTACAAATTTATAGGTTTTTCTTAATAATGTTTGTATTTAATAGA
>CAIYTJ010000560.1 GCA_903929065.1 uncultured Bacteroidales bacterium
ATGCACGAATCAGTTGCGCGCAGCTTGCTCAGGGCAATGTGGTGGCTATCCGCAAAGAACTGAACGCGATGCTGAAAAACAAAAGCAACAAGGATTATCTGGATCAGCTATATTATGCATTAGGCAATACTTACCTGCTACGGGGCGATACGGCAAAAGCAATCGAAAACTTCAAGCTTTCGGCTGAAAAAAGTACCCGCAAGGATATTGACAAAGCTGTAACACTGATTACGCTGGGCGATATTTACTATTACAAACGGAATTATGTGCTTGCTCAGCCCTGTTACGAGGAAGCCGGAAAAATTATCACTAATGAACACAGTGATTATGAGCGTGTAACGCGTCGTGGTGAGATGCTCAGCGAATTGGTAACACAAAACGATATCGTGGTACTTCAGGACAGTTTACAGCGGTTGGCCATGCTGCCCGAGAAAAAACGGATTGACGTTGTGAACAAAATTATTGAAAAGCTAATTGCCGACGAAAAGGCTGCTGCCGAAAAAGTTCAGAAAGAAAAGCAAATTACCAACTTCAATCTGGAAGATGACATGCCCATAGCGCCCGTAGGAATGAACCCAAATTCTGCCACCGACTGGTATTTCTACAATCCGGAAATAATGCGGAAGGGACAAAGTGAATTTATCAAAAAGTGGGGTGTGCGGAAACTGGAAGACAACTGGCGCAGAACAAGCAAATCCACTTCGCTGTTTGCCGACGACACCGCAGCAGGTAAAGCTGTGAAAGATACAACCGATACCGTTCCGGCAAAAGATAAAATGGACAACAAAAAACCGGAATTTTACCTTCGTCAGATTCCCATCACTCCTGCTCAAAAAGAAAAATCCACGGAAGAAATAGGTGATGCGTTGTTCAGTATGGGACTGATATACAAAGATAAAGTGTTGGATATTCCGTTAGCTATCAGCACATTCAAAGAATTTATCCGCAGATTCCCTAAAGACGAACGGGTGGCCGATGCTTATTTTAATATTTATCTGATGCAAATCAAAAATGATAACACGGTTGAAGCAAATCTTTACAGGGAGAAGCTGATTAACGAGTTTCCTGATTCGAAATACAAGAAAATTCTGTCGCAAAAGGATTACACTCAGCGACTTGAGCGCATGTATAGCGAACAGGATTCTATTTACAGCCTTACTTACAAAGCCTATAACTCAAGTGATTTTGGCACAGTTTACAAACAGGTTGCCTATATTCGTCAAAATTATCCGCTTTCGACTTTGATGCCTAAATTCCTATTGCTTAATGCGTTGAGTATAGGTAAAAACGATTCGCCGGATAAATTTGAATCAGCGCTGGATAGCTTGGTTAGCTCTTATCCGCAAAGCGATGTAAGTGCCATGGCAAAGGACATCAAAGCATTGATTAAACAGGGTAGAGAGGCCAAAACAGGCACATCGAGCGGTACGTTGCTGTCGAAAAGAGAGGAAAAAACCAAAGAGGAAATTAATAAAATTGAACCGCAGCAATTCTCTTCAGAGAAACAAACCAAACACCGGCTGCTGCTGATTGGAACGATTGAAAAACCTGTTCAGAATAAATTGCAATATGAAATTGCTGCATTTAACTTCTCAAGGTTTATGATTAAAGACTTTGACATAATTATTTCAAGGTTAGACAGCACTCAGAATATGATTTCAATAACCAACTTTGAATCGTACGACGAAGTGCAGTGGTATACCAATACACTGAACACGGATGAAAATATTACCAAACTTCTTACAGAATCCGGGATTAAGAAAGTTGTTATTTCGGAAGAAAATTTCGGATTGCTTAAAACCGGACTCAATCTGAATGATTATCTGGCTTTCATGGCTAAACCGGTG
>CAIYTJ010000561.1 GCA_903929065.1 uncultured Bacteroidales bacterium
ATAGAGAATATAATTTTATTGCTAATAGGATTCATTAAGTTGAACTTGTCAAAAAGTGATGTTTTAATATCAGAATTCATAGATTCATTTAAAGCAGGAACAAATACCTTTGCATCAACTTTAAGAAACAATATGAAAAACAAATCATTCCTGGCATTTGACATCGGTGCCACAAGCGGACGTTCAATTTTGGGAACACTTGATAATGGCAGACTCCAGATGAAGGAACTTACCCGATTCCCAAACCAAATGCTCCAAATTGGCGATCATTTTCACTGGAACATTTATTCTTTATTCGAACATCTGAAAGCCGGACTTGTGGCAGCCAAAAGCGAAGGCGTTGAAATTTCCTCCATAGGTATTGATACCTGGGGAGTTGATTTTGCGTTATTGGCCAAAGATGGTACTATTTTAGGTGCTCCCTATGCCTATCGCGATCCACATACGGATGGTGCACCGGATAAATTCTTTAAAATTGTTCCCCGCGAAAAAGTATATGACCTTACCGGAATTCAGGTAATGAATTTCAATAGTTTGTACCAGTTATTTGCCCTAAAACAAGCTAATAACGCACTTCTTGAAGCAACTTCGGAAATTTTATTTATGCCCGATGCATTGTCATACTTACTTACAGGCAATAAAGTAGTGGAATATACCATTGCTTCTACTTCCCAGATACTAAATCCACGTACCAAACAATTCGAATCTCAATTACTTGAAGCGGCAGGTGTTTTACCTTCTATTTTGGGCGAAATTGTTATGCCCGGACATGTAATTGGAACACTTCGAAATGATATTGCAGACGAAAGTGAATTAGGAAAAGTGCCTGTGATTGCTGTTGCCGGACATGATACTGCTTCGGCGGTTGCAGCTGTTCCTGCTGAAAACGAACGTTTTGCTTACCTGAGTTCTGGGACCTGGTCGCTTATGGGTATTGAAGTAAAAAATGCCATTATCAACGAAGAAACTTCCGCTCTCAACTTCACCAACGAAGGTGGAATTGAAGGTACAACCCGTTTCTTAAAGAATATCACTGGCATGTGGTTACTGGAACAATGCCTCAAAGAATGGAAAAAGGAAGGTATTACCTATGCCTATGAAAAGTTGGTTCACATGGCCGAATCGGTTTCAGCATTTCAATCGTTGATTGATCCTGATCATATTTCATTTGCTAATCCACCTTGTATGACTAAAGCAATAATTGATTATTGTGAAGCAACAGGACAAACAGCTCCTGAAAATCATGCAGAATATGTTCGTTGTATTTTTGAAAGTCTTTCTCTAAAATACAAATTCGTTTTGGGAAAAATGATTAATCTTGCTCCTTTCACCATCGAAAAACTCCATGTAATTGGCGGCGGTTCCAAGAATCCGTTACTTAACCAGTGGACAGCTAATGCAATTGGAATACCTGTTATTGCAGGTCCATCGGAAGCAACTGCCATCGGAAATATCATGATTCAGGCAAAAGCTGCCGGTTGTGTGGGTTCCATGCAGGAAATGCGTCAGATTATTCGTGAATCTATTCCACTGGATGAATTTTTACCGGAGAATAAAAACGAATGGGAAAATGCATATGCGAAATTCCTTCAAATATTAAATTAATAAAGTAATCATATAAAAAAGACATTCATGAAAGAAGCACAAATTAATCAGGCATTTGAAAATGCAAAAGCACGTTATGCCGAAATAGGTATTGATGTAGAAAAAGCTGTAGCGCAACTTGATAAACTTCCAATTTCATTACATTGCTGGCAAACCGATGATGTAACCGGTTTCGAAAATCCTGATGGAAACCTGACCGGTGGAATTCAGGCAACGGGCAATTATCCCGGAAAAGCAAGCACAATTGAACAGGTTCGTGCTGATATTGAGAAAGCTATGTCATTAATTCCCGGCGAACATCGCGTAAATTTGCACGCTTTTTATGGCGATTTTGGTGGAAAATTAGTGGATCGTAATGAAATTGAACCAAAACATTTCCAAAGCTGGATTGACTGGGCCAAAGAAAAAGGATATAAACTGGACTTCAACTGCACTTGTTTTTCTCACGATAAATCAGCTGATGGTTTTACTCTTTCAAGTCCTGATGCTGAAATTCGCGAATTTTGGATTGAACACGTCATCCGTTGTCGCAAAATTGCAGAAGAAATGGGTCGTCAGTTAGGTTCAAAATGTATGCATAATATATGGATTCCTGATGGATCGAAAGATTTGACTGTTGATCGTCTTCAATATCGCCAGAACCTGAAAGATTCGTTGGATAAAATCTTCGAATACAAAACCAATGATGTGTACATGAAAGATTGTATCGAAAGTAAATTGTTCGGTATTGGTGCTGAAAGTTATACGGTTGGTTCGCACGAATTTTATATGGGTTATGGCGTTAGAAATAACGTTGTGGTTACGCTTGACTCGGGTCACTTCCATCCAACCGAAGTTATTTCGGATAAAATTTCTTCTTTGTTACTTTTCTTACCGGAAGTAATGTTGCATGTTTCCCGCGGAGTACGCTGGGACAGTGACCACGTGGTAATTTTAAGTGAGGAATTGCTTGCTATTGCTCAGGAAATTGTACGTGCCAATGCTATTGAAAAAGTACATATTGGCCTTGATTATTTCGATGCTTCCATTAATCGTATTGGCGCTTATGTTGTCGGTGTTCGCGCAACTCAAAAAGCATTGTTACAGGCTTTACTTGAACCGATTGCAACATTGCGCAGTTTTGAAGCAAAAGGACAGAACTTCGAACGGTTGGCTTTGCTCGAAGAAGCAAAATCGATGCCCTGGGGAGATGTTTTCAATTATTATTGCATGAAAAAAGGCGTTATAGCAGGTGAAACTTATATCGCTGACATACAGCAATACGAAAAAGACGTAACCAGCAAAAGATAATTCACAGAAAAGGGTAGCGGATAAGAGATTATTCCGGCTACCCACTTTTCGTTTAACCACATCTAATATCTAAAAATCATATGAATACTTTAATTGGATTATTAATTATCTCTATAGGCGCCATGGGACAATCAAGTTCGTATGTGCCGATTAAAAAAGTAAAAACATGGGCATGGGAAAGTTTCTGGTTAGTTCAGGGGATTTTTGCCTGGTTGGTTTTTCCTTATCTTGGAGCATTACTGGCTGTTCCTGAAGGACATTCATTGCTTGAAGTTTTATCAGCAGGTGAAGGTGCTGCATTAAAAGCCTTATTTTTTGGTGCACTTTGGGGAATTGGCGGCTTGACATTCGGATTAAGTATGCGGTATTTGGGAGTTGCTTTAGGTCAATCCATTGCTTTAGGGACTTGTTCTGCTTTTGGTACGTTGATTCCTGCTCTGATGGTCGGAACAGATTTATTTTCAGGCAAAGGACTTGTACTGCTTGTAGGAGTTTGTATTGCCATTGCAGGAATTTCAGTTATCGGATATGCAGGCAGTTTACGTTCGAAAAACATGACTGATGAACAAAAGAAAGCTGCTGTAAAGGATTTTGCTTTAGGAAAAGGTTTATTAGTTGCCTTGTTAGCCGGTGTGATGAGTGCCTGTTTCAGCCTTGGACTTGAAGCTGCCGAACCTATTAAAGTTGCGGCTATCAAATTAGGTTCACAGTCCTTATTTGCCGGATTGCCTGCCATTTTAATGATAACTGCCGGAGGTTTTATTACCAATGCAGTTTATTGCATTTTTCAAAACATAAAGAATAAAACTGGAAAAGATTATTTCGGAGTTCCTTCGGGAGTATTCATCAATAATGTTTTGTTTTGCGCACTTGCAGGAATTCTTTGGTATTCACAATTCTTCGGATTAGCAATGGGCAAAAGTTACTTCGTTGAAGGAAGTGTAATGATGGCATTTTCGTGGAGTATATTAATGTCGCTGAATGTTACGTTCAGTAATGTATGGGGAATTATCCTGAAAGAATGGAAAGGTGCCGGTTCTAAAACAATCGGAGTATTAGTGTTAGGAATGCTGATTCTGATTTTCTCGTTGATTTTACCTAATCTTATATAGTATTTTAGAAAACAAAGTTCGATAAACTGAAGAATTCATGAATAGTGACTTCTTCGGTTTTTTCTAATTAAAATAAATATACATGGCTATAGTAGTTATTCTGCCCAAACAAGGGCAATCAGTTGAGAGTTGCATTATCACCGAAATCAAAAAGAAAAAAGGTGATACCGTAAAAAAAGGAGAAGTTCTGTTCACTTATGAAACTGACAAGGCAACTTTTGAAGAAGAATCGCCTGCCGATGGTGTGGTACTTGAAAGTTTTTATAATGAGGGCGATGAAGTAGCGGTGTTGTTGGACATGATGGTTATCGGTCAACCCGGTGACGATTATGCCGGATTATTGCAAGGTGGAAGCACCCCAACAGTAAGCAATGAGCAGCAAGCAGTAAGCAGTGAACCAGTAGCAAAAGCTGATGAACCTGCAAAAGCCGAACTTTTTGCACAACCCCAATCAACCAATCAACCAATCAACCAATCAACCTTTGTTTCTCCACGTGCTAAAAACTTAGCAGCAAAAGAAGCATTGAACACAAACGAATTGGCCGGCTCTGGACCAAACCGTCGTGTCATTGAAAAAGACGTGTTGGCTGCATTGGAAAACCGTCCGAAACTGACTCCATTGGCTAAGAAAATTGTTGCTGAAGAAGGTTTTCTGCCACAAAGAGCAGGGTCAGGGCTTGCCGGAACTGTGAAAGCTGTCGATTTAAGTGTACTTGAAAATGCCATTTACGGAGTTGATTACGAAGACAAAAAGCTTTCAAATATGCGCAAACTGATTGCAAAAGCGATGCATTCCTCGTTGCAAAACTCAGCGCAACTTACTCACCACCTTGGAGCAGATGCAAGAAATATCCAAAACTTACGCAAGAAAGCTAAAAAGGCATTCGAAGCCGGAACCTTATCAGCTAATCTTACTATCAACGATTTCGTATGCTTTGCAGTAGTAAAAGCATTGAAAAAATTCCCGAACGTAAACTCACATTTCTTAGGTGAAAGTATGCGTTTATTCAACAAAGTTCACCTCGGACTGGCTGTTGATACCGAACGTGGCTTGATGGTTCCTGCTGTGCGCAATGCCGACGATTTATCTATAATCGGACTTTCAAATCAACTGAAAGAAGTGGCAAATGCTTGTAAGAAAGGGGCAATTTCACCTGAATTACTGGCAGCTGAAGCGGCAACATTCACCGTCTCCAATCTTGGAGCTTACGGCGTGGAAATGTTTACGCCCGTAATCAATTTACCACAATCGGCTATCTTGGGTGTGAACACCATTGTTCCCCGTCCGAAAGATTTAGGTGATGGTGTGTATGGTTTCGTGCCTTATATCGGCTTGAGTTTGACCTACGATCACCGCTCATTGGATGGCGGCGAAGCAACACGTTTTTTGAAACAAATAGCCATTGAAATTGAAACATTGGAATTAGATATATATTAATTTTCAAGTTATAAATATACTGCTGTTGCGTTTACATTTAACATGTATTGATATTAAAATAAGCTAAGTTGCTCTTTGACATTTTGATTGAATTGACGTTCTTCGCATAGCAAGTCACGTATAGGTGTTTTGTCTAAGGCAGAAACACCAAGTATTTGCATTATTTCATAAACTGAATAATTGCTTTTGAGTTCATTCTTGATATATGCAACTACTAAGTATGTGCATATAGCTATCCAAAGGTGTGTTTTTACTGCATTTACAGAGTATCCCCACAGTTTTTTTACAATGAGATTTTGTTTTATCCATTTGAAAAAGATTTCTATTTGCCAACGATTTTTATACAAGTTGGCAATTTCCAATGCTGATGCTTCAAAGTTGTTGGTCAGAAAAACCAGTAATTCATCGTTTTGATTGTCGTAATACTCAACCAAGCGTAATTTTTCAGGATAAAGACCTCTTGACTTTGGTATGGTCAACATTACTGTTTTGTCCGTTCTCAAGCCAGTGGTTTGGTCAATGTTGAAATTTTGCTCAACAACATTATACTTCATAGGTGCTTTGGCTCTTGTCACAAAGAAAGCCTGTGCTTGATTTATCCGGTATAATGCTTCAAAATCAACGTACGCCTTATCCATTAAATAAATAGCATTTGTTTCGGGCGCAAATTCATCCAATGCATTGCTGTCATGATATTTTCCGTCAGTTATAAGTATAAATTCAGGAATACTGCCACGCAAATTGAGTAAAGTGTGCATTTTTACAGCTCCACGGGAATATTTGCCCTCTGCCCAAGTGCAAAGATTAATACTGACCGAAATAGTTGTAGAATCTAATGCATATACTTCATTATCGATATTAAGCTTGGGAATAGAACACCCTGCATACAGTGGTCGAACCTTGGAAATTAAATAATAACCAAAATCGGCAAATATTCGCCAGTCTCGGTTTTCATTCGCCCGTGATAGCGTAGAAACCACTACATGTTGTTTAATTCCCAAATGATATAGTTTCCCTTTATGAGCCTTTAAGCACAAACAAATGCTGTGTAGTGAATTCAACGAAGTCAATTGTCCGAAAAACAATTGAACAAACTGATTCCAACAATTCAAATCTCGTACACGATAATTACCAAAATAGCGTTTTACACTCTTATTGAATTCATATTGGTCAACAAAATCTAAAACCTGAGAGAAAACATATTTGCCCGAATGCATATTTTTTTTCGAGCAAATGTAAGTCAATTCAAATCAAAAAATCAAAGAACGGATCTATATTTCTGTATTTCAATACAATACAGATGTATGTTAAAAGTTAACGCAACGCTACTAAT